>DATDPY010000209.1:0-9295 GCA_035292565.1 Cyclobacteriaceae bacterium
CCCATTGATCCTTAGTATCCGGGATCCACGGGCCTGATGAAGCGCTCAATGAAAGCAATTCCCCGCCGCCTTCGAAAACGGTATGGGGAAAACTCTCCCCGCAATCGGTGGAAATCTTTACCTGAAGAAAATCATATTTTCCGGGAGCATCGGCATAGGAATAGGAGAATCGCATCCGGGCTATCCCGCTGTTCGAAAAATCAAGCACAGGGCTCACCAGCCAGTCGAGTTCACTAACTTCTTCGTATTGATAATACCTGATCACGGCCGAATAATTAGGCCTGAAGTTGACAGGAACGCCGGTTACTTCCCAAGTCATTCCCAGGTCAGGATTATATACCGACCATCCCGATTCGGCCAGGACTCCTGTCCTGAAATCAGTCCTCGCCGGGATGCGGTCCCGGCCCGTATCGACCAAAATCACTTTCAACAGCCTGTTATTGCCGGCATCGATATCTGCGGAATCATTAACAAATAGGACTTCAAAAAGAATTTCATGAAGGCCATCCCCAATATTTATCGGACTTAGGGTGATATCGGCATATTCTCCCGCATCAATCCCAGAAGGTACTTTGTTGGTTATTCCCTGTCCACCATCGAGGGAGGTTTGTATCGTAACAGAATTAATGCGGTTAGTCCCGAAATTTCTTACTTCAAGAACCGGCTGGGGATTATTATCACAGGAGATATTAGCGGGATACCTGGCGCTGATGATGGCTATGTTGTTGTATACATTAGCTGGCGGAAGGAGCCCTGGAGATGTAAGCAGGCTCGCCCTTCTGGGGCTGTTTTCAAGGACGATCTGCATTCTTTGCGCCTGGTCGATGGTAAAAATATTCATGCATTGATCATAGGTATAATCCATAAAATTCTGGTACATATCTTCCGTTCCGCAGGAAACCGGGTGGTCAAGATTGGAACAATCCGCATAGCTATCGGCTTGCAGGGGCGTGTCATTGCAATAATCATCGGCTGCGCAGCCCGATTCATCGCCCCAGATATGCCGGAGGGAAAAAAAATGTCCGATTTCATGGGTGGTAGTCCTCCCCCTGTCATAAAAAGCCCTGATGCCGGAGAATGAGCCTTTAACGACGGATCCGAATGCTTCATAATCAATGACCACACCATCCGTCTCGCGGTTATAAGGCGGCTGGGTTCCGGGAAGATCGGTTACGGGGTATTGAGAATATCCCAGGAAATTTCCCGAAAGGTTGCAAACCCAGATATTCAGGTAGTCTTCCGGAGGCCAGAAACTCATAGATTTTAATAATTCATCATCTGTATCCCAATTCCAGGAAGTCTTTGAGCCTTGCACCCTGGTAATTCCCGTGGTGGCATTTCCATCAGGGTCTCTGGTGGCCAGTCGGAATTCGAGCCCCGCATCGGAAGCAACCGGCTTGAAAATATCGGGTGTGCGCAGCGTATCCGGATTTAGCCTCCTGTAATCTTCATTCAAAACAGCAATCTGCGAGCTAACCTGTTCATCGGAAATATTCGTGCCCTCGCCTAAAGGCTCTCCCAGGTGAATGATATGGACAACCACGGGAATCAAATATATACTTTTCTTCCTCGCAGCGGAGAACAACTTTGCCTCGATTGCCTCGGATTTTTTCTTCGAAAGCCACTGTTCGAAATACTTTTCCGATTGCCGTTGAGGGTATATGCTGTCGAGATAACGGTTAAATTCCACGGTTGCGCATCTTTCATCCTGCGCCTTGACTATGTTATAATTGATGAATAAAAGGAGAATGATCATGACCGGTTGAAAGGCTGGTCTTCCGGTAATTTTAAAACTGGTGAATCGATCCGAATGCACGTAAATAAAATCCTGATTTATCGCCAAAGGTAGCATTTAAACCCTGAAATAAGGTCAGGTTTTTCCCATTTACATCCTGAACAGGCGAAAGGGTTATAGCTGGCTAATTATATTTACAACAATTGCCCCTCAATGAGGTTTGTTGCTTCAACCGAAGTGATTTCTGGTACTGCTCTTTTAATGGCCTCCTCCACTCCCGCTTTCATGGTCATCGTCGACATGGGGCAGGTTCCGCATGCGCCGATAAGTTCCAGCTTCACTACATTGCTTTCACTAATCCCGATAATTTTTACATTTCCACCATCGGCTTCCAGGTACGGCCTGATCGAGTTTAGGGCATCTTCAACCCTGCTGATTAATTCGGATGACGGTTTCATGATAAAATTGGGCTCAACTTATTTTAATTTCCACAACCCGGGTCTTTTCACCCGAGGCATTTCTGATAGCAATCTGTCTTGCAAGTTCCTCTGAAAGTTTTTTGAATGCATCGGCCATAATCCCTTCCTGCAATACGGCCGGATACCCGTTATCGCCGCTTTCGCGGATAGCCTGTACGAGAGGGACCTCACCAAGGAACGGCACCTGGTATTTGGCCGCAAGGTCCTTGCCCCCATCCTTGCCGAATATATAGTATTTGTTTTCCGGGAGTTCGGCAGGAGTAAAATAGGACATGTTCTCAACAATCCCCAGGACAGGAACATTGATCTGCGGCTGTCTGAACATCTGCAGCCCTTTGATCGCGTCCGCCAAGGCAACTTTTTGGGGTGTGGTGACAAGCACCGCCCCGGTAACCGGGATCGTTTGCACCAAGGTAAGGTGAATATCAGAAGTGCCGGGCGGCAGATCGATCAGCATATAATCAAGCTCTCCCCATTCGGCATCGGAAATAAATTGCTTGAGGGCAGAGCTGGCCATGGGTCCTCTCCACACAATAGCATCTTCGGCCCGCGCCAGGAATCCAATGGATACAAGCTTTACTCCATACTGCTCTATGGGAAGGATTAGGGCCTTTGCGCCTTTCTGTATTATGTGAGGCTGTTCGTTCTCGCAGTTGAACATGGTCGGGATGGACGGTCCGAAAATATCGGCATCGATAAGCCCGACCTTAGCCCCCGATCTGGCCAGGGAAACGGCAAGGTTCGCAGTAACTGTTGATTTGCCCACACCTCCCTTACCGGAAGCGACGGCTATGATGTTCCTGACACCCGGAAGCATTGGATGTTCCTCCCTGGATGTAGTAACACGACTGGTCATGTTAATATTTATATCGATGGCGGCCCCAAATTCCGATTCAAGCGCATCGATGCATCCCCTGTGGAGCATCTCCTTCAGAGGGCATGCTGGTGTGGTGAGAACCACCGAAAATTTTACTTTATTTCCTGAAATTTCCAGGTCCTGGACCATTCCGAGCGTGACAATATCCTGCCTGAAATCAGGGTCGATAACGCCGGATAAGGCTTTTAAGACATCTTCTTTGCGGATCGTCACGTTCAACAAATTACAGTCCAAAGGTAACTAAATTTAATCTAAATATAATTAAGGCTGCGCACTTGCCCTGTTATGCCTTCAGGAATGAGTTTTTGTTTGTGTTTGGGTATGGTTAACTTTGAAAAAGGCGCTAAATCACCAATCATTGAAGATCAGTCAAAAGACGATAGAAGAGATAAAATCCAGGATCGATATTGTGGATGTGATCGGCGAATTTGTTGCTCTGAAAAAATCCGGGAGCAATTTCAAGGCGCTGAGCCCATTCACGAATGAAAAAACGCCTTCTTTTTTCGTCTCTCCGTCGAAGGAAATCTATAAATGTTTCAGTTCAGGCAAGGGTGGAGACGCCATTAATTTTATTATGGAACTCGAAGGCCTGAGCTATGTGGAAGCCCTTCGGTACCTCGCCAAAAAATACGGCATTACCATTGAAGAAGAACACAGCCTGCCGGAGGATATCCAGCAACAAAATGAACGAGAAAGTCTCTTCATCGTTCTGAATTTTGCCAGGGAATATTTTACAAACCTTCTCTGGGAGAACCCCGACGGAAAAGCCATTGGCCTGTCGTATTTCCTGGAGAGGGGTTTCAGCGAGAATATCATACGCAGGTTTGAGCTGGGCTACAGCATCGACGAATGGGATGGACTTTTAAGAACCGCCAGGACGGCCGGATTCAGTGAAGAAATTCTCGAGAAAGCAGGCCTTGTTGTCAGGAATAACGAACGGGTATATGATCGATTCCGGGGCAGGGTGATATTTCCCGTACATAATATTTCCGGAAAAGTAATCGCTTTCGGGGCCAGGATCCTTACGCATGATAAAAATCAACCCAAATATGTTAACTCTCCGGAAACCCCAGTTTATCATAAAAGTTCCATCCTTTACGGGATGCACCAGGCGAGGCAAGCCATCCGCAAGGAAGATAATTGCTACCTGGTGGAAGGATATACCGATGTAATCTCAATGCATATATCGGGAGTTGAGAATGTGGTGGCCTCTTCGGGCACGTCGCTTACATCAGAACAAATTGCCCTGATCAAAAGATACACCGAAAATATCACCGTGCTTTTCGACGGGGACCAGGCAGGAATCAAAGCTTCGTTGCGCGGCATTGATATGATACTCGAGTCGGGGATGAATGTCAGGGCCCTTGTATTTCCTGATAGTGAAGATCCCGACAGTTTTGCGCGAAAACTGGGCTACTCTGAATTCAGGAAATTCCTACGGGATAACCGGAAAGATTTCATATCGTTTAAGGCATCGCTTTTTGCCCTGGAAAGCGCCAGTGATCCGATCCGGAGAGCTGAATCCATCCGGGAAATTGTATCCAGCATATCCAAAATCCCCGATCCCGTAAAGCGGGCCATTTATATACGTGAATCTTCCGGTATCTTGGCAATGGATGAAAAGGTATTGATTGAAGAATTGAATAAATTTCTTCTTGCCGAAAGAAAAAAAATACGAAAAGATCCCGGCCGCATCGAAGAAATTAAAGTGACGCCGCCTTCCCGGAAAGAGGCAACCGAAATCTCGGACGTGATTGATGAAGGCATCCGGCTCCAGGAAAAAGAAAGCATCCGGCTCTTGATCTGCTACGGGTTGAATAAAATCGAAGAAGAGCATAAGTTGTATGAATTCATGCTGAAAGAGTTGTCCGATATTGAATTCCACACGCCGGTTTACCGGAAGATACTTTCGATATTCAAGGAGAACCTGGCCGGCGGCCATGTGATCGACGCGGATTACCTGATCAATCATGGCACCGAGGAAGTCAGGAAAGAGGTGATCGACCTCGTCACTTCCCGGTTCGACATCAGCGAGAACTGGTCGAAACGACAAATCAATGTACCGGTAGAGCGGGATTTTCTCGGTAAATCGGTTTTAGAAAATGTGGTCCGGCTGAAACACCGGATCATCCTGAAACTGATCGAGGACAACAATAAAGAAATCAGAAAATCGGCAGACGATAAAAAGACCGAACAGTTATTAAAGATCGGAATTGAACTTAACCAATTTAAGGCGGATCTCGCACGCCAGTTAGGCATTACCGTTATATAATTTGACCGGACAACCTACGGCAGTTGTCCTTACAGGTAAAAAAATATCCATAAAAAAAGGCCTGGGGAGATAGAAGGGGATTCTATCCACACCCAAGCCCTTTGTTCAACCAGCTATGTAATATCAAATTTAATAGAATATTTAATATTCACAAAAAAAACTTATGATTTTTTGTTGAACTCGCTGAAATAATGATGTCCTGAAAATTTTAAAGCTTTCGATGTAACTGCCTGATCGATAATATTTTACGTTTTTTGTTTAAAAATGCCCGCCGGGCCGGTTTATTCCTCCGTTCCTTAACTTAATCCCGGTCTCCGGCTCCGGATCGAAGATACCAGGGCGTCATTTAAATCTTTTTCTCAATAATAATGCCGGTATCCTTGCCGGCTTTTACGATACTCGGTTCGGTCACCCTCCCCAGGTTTCTGGCGATCCCCAGTTTTCCCGAAGAATCAATGTAAATCAGCAATTGCCCGGTTGCGGCCTCACTGAAGGTGCTTGCATAAATTGCCTTCCCGGAAAATAATATTTTTTTGCCTTCCCTGACGGATACTTTAAAAGCCTTTCCTTTGCGCAATAAGATGCCGGTGACCGTATCCGCCTTGATGTTGGTGCAAAAGTTACCAAAAGGTTCCTCGATGCGGGTTATCATCCCTTCAATCTTATTTTTCCTGATAATGGCTTCGGGAAAATTGAGAATTACCGGGGGACTTGCATATAAATAACCAATATCACCCAAACTGCATTTTCCGGATGCGAGCATCGCTCCGTTAAAAACAAATATATCCCGGCCATGAAAAGTGGAAGAGAGTGTGCTCCCCGGGTAACGGTTCTTCCGGATGTCTATTTTCCTGATCTCGCGGATCCCATAATCAGCTTCAACTGAAGTTATCAACCCGTTATCCGGGCATAAGATAAAGTGGTCGGATTGGGTCAGCATGGCCAGGGCATTCCTCGAAGAACCTACGCCGGGGTCTACAACAACAACAAAAGTGGTGCCGGCCGGCCAGAACCTGAGTGTGTCAGACAACAACCTGGCTGCCTCTGGGATACCGAATGGAGTGATATTATGGGTAAGGTCATGAATCATTAAGCCGGGATCGACCGAACACGCCACGCCTTTCATGATGCCCGTGTACTTATCCGACAGCCCGAGATCGCTCATCAGGCATATAATACGATTTGATTTCATTATTTTTATGGAAGTTGCTGACGCATGAAGATAACGAATTCGGAATAATTATGTCAAGGATTTTAATCATCGGGGGAACCGGAATTATAGGTAAGGAAATGACAAATATCCTTTTGGAGAACGGTGGCCATGAAATTGTCAATGTCTGCCGAGGAACCGGCGGAACGGAAATAAAAGGAGTCAAGACCCTGCTGGCCGACCGTACCGACCTGCCGGATTTTGAGAAAACCATCCGTCCTGAAGGAACATTTGATTGTGTTGTGGACATGATCTGCAATCACCCGGCTGAAGCGCGGCAGGCTGTTGAATTGTTTCATGGGAAGACAAGCCAGTATATTTTTTGCAGCACGGCCGAAGTTTACGACAGCAGGCATATGGAAATCCCTGCAGGGGAAGATCAGCCGGTCGGCGGGATTCACCCCAAGTATGATTTTGCCCTCCAGAAGGTCCTTTGCGAACAGGTCTTTGATGAAGCCTGCTCTTCTGAATTCCCGGTTACCGTACTGCGGCCTTCATTCACCTACTGTGAAGGGATGCCTCTTTTCGATCTCTTCGGTACGGGAACGGGATTCATAGACAGGATCAGGCGGGGGAAAAAGATCATTGCCCATGGCGACGGAACCACCCTGGTGTCGCTTACCCATCGCGATGATGTGGCTGCAGCATTTGTGAATGCAATTGGGAATACCCTGGCATTTGAAAAAAAATACAATATTACCGGCACGGAATTCCTGACCTGGTCACGGTATTACTCCATCCTCGCCTGGGCGAACGGTTTCCAGGAACCGGAGTTCGTATGCATTCCAACGCGCAACCTGATCGAGATGGACCCGGAAAGGACATTCATGTTATCCGTAAGATATTCACATCACAAGGTGTTTGATAATTCCGCTGCAATACATGATCTCGGATTTCGTTATAACATCGATTGGATGGAAGGAAGCGCACGGACCGTGGCCTGGCTTGAAGAAAATAAAAAGATCGAGGATTACAGAGAGTTTCCATTTTATGATGCCCTGGTCGACCGGTGGTATAAAATAACAGGATACGATCATTTATGAGCGGAAGTTAAATGAGTGACTTGTTTGCAATAACGATTCCTTTATTTTTCCACCTGCATTTTTAATAATATCTCAGACCAGCAAAGTATAATTTCATAAATATTGATAATTTTACTTCCCCCAAATATAACAGTTTAACTATGCGGCGATTCTTCGTGTTAATTTCAGGTATTCTTTTAACTCACTATGCAGTTGCACAGCTTACCGTCAGCGGAACGGTGATTTCATCCGAAGATAATGCCGGAATGCCAGGAGTAAATGTTGTGGTTCAGGGTACCACCGCCGGCACTGTTACGGATCTCAACGGGCGATATTCCATAAACCTTGAGTCGGGGAACATAACGCTTGTATTTTCTTTCATCGGATTTACAACGCAAAGCTTTGAAGTCGGCAACAGAACAACCATCGATGTTATTATGGAACCCGAACTCACGCAGCTCAGCGAAATTGTTGTTATCGGCTATGGAACCGTCCGTAAGAGTGATCTGACAGGATCTGTATCTTCCCTTAAAGGCGCCGAACTCACGAAGATCCCATCCATTAACGCTGCACAGGCTTTGCAGGGCAAGGTGCCTGGCGTGCAGGTTACCAGCGCCACCGGGGCGCCTGGCGATAAAAGTATCGTCAGGATCCGCGGTATGGGAACTTTCAACAATAATGATCCCATCTTCGTAGTGGATGGAGTGATATTAAATAATATAGATTTCCTAAACTCCGGAGATATCGAGTCCATGGAAGTGCTGAAGGATGCATCGGCAACCGCGATATACGGATCGCGTGGGGCGAATGGGGTGATCATGATCACAACCAAGCAGGGAACCCTGGGCGAGGAACAGCCGACAGTAAATGTTACGGCGGAATACAGTACTCAGCAACTCGAGAAAAAGATCGACCTTTTAAACGGCCCGCAATTCGCAACGATTGTGAACGAAATCAGGCCCGGAAGCTATAATAATGTCGACCTGGTACCCAATACCGACTGGCAGGACCTGATCTTCAGGACTGCCCCGATACAAAATTACCAGGCTTCGGTTTCAGGATCAACCTCAATAGTTCAATATTATGTAGGCCTCGGTTATTTCAACCAGTCAGGGATTATTCCCAAATCTGGTTACGAAAGGTTTTCACTGAAACTGAATAACATCTACCACCTTACAAAGAATATTAAACTGGGGAATAATCTGACCTTTACACCCCGGCAGCAGCAGAATACGCATGACAATGCAGTTTTCGTAGTCTATCGAGCACAACCTGTAATTCCGGTATACCAGCCGGATGGATCCTATTCAGAGGTCCCCGGCGTCGGTAATGTGCTTGCCGATATCGAATACAGGAATAGTTATGAAAACTCATACCGCGCTGTGGGTAATTTTTATGGCGAAGTAACTTTCCTGAAAAACTTCGTCCTCAAATCCAGCTATGGAATCGACCTCGATAATATAAGAAACAAAAGCTTTACTCCGGTCTTCTATGTATCCCCTCAGCAACAGAATTCGTTCAGCAGGTTGTCGAAAGATTTTAACAATATTTTCTCCTGGCTTTGGGAAAATACAATCAGTTTCAGGAAAGAAATTGCCATGCACAGGATCGACATCGTGGGCGGGTATACAGCCCAGGAATCATCCTCCGAATTCCTGCATCTCGAAGGCCTTAATATTATCCGCGACCAAAAAGACTTC
>DATDPY010000210.1:0-10829 GCA_035292565.1 Cyclobacteriaceae bacterium
TAGGGTAACCTGGGACCGGGAAACCATCAAATTAACTCCCCGGGAGGTGAAAGACGCCCTGGAATCGGGAACGCCGTCGATCGTTGCCGGCGCCAGAGGGGAAGCCCTGGGCATTGGAGTAGTCTTGCTGAGGCCGGAACAGGTGGATATTGTGGCGGGGAGGGTGAGGGAGATATTGGAAAGAAGTAATGTAGGCTAATCCCAATTTCATTGTACTGCCAAATCAGAATAATGAAATTTAAGCGAATTTCCTGCCAATTTATATGTAAATTTCATTAAACCGCGCTTAAAAATGTGTTGTACCTGACATTCAACCTGTCCTTATCAGGCCATTCCGTTTTTTGTTTTGGGAGAATGAGTTTGTTATTATTCAATGATTGCAAGCCATGCTTCAACATTGGGCCATCCACCTCCTCAAGAATATCCTGTCGAACTTTAACATCGAAATCGGGACTGATTCCAATAATGTATTTGTCAAAAGCCGCATGATGAATTTTACAGAGTGCTAGTCCGTTCTGGATTATCGGATCACCAAGGTCCTCACTGTCGGCAATTATATGCGCCGCATCTAATAGTTCCGGGTGTTTCAAACAACAAAGAGTACATTGGTTTCGGTATGCCTTGAGCACACGTTCTCTGAAACCTTTTTGATGAACCCTAATTAAAGATGTTGCAGTTATATATGCCCTCCTCTGATACCCTTTATCCAAATCTGAAACAACAATATTTTGAACATCATTTATAACATACCCCATATCGTCGGCCATCACAGAAAATGTTAGTTCTGCAGGAATATCACCAACAATATAAACCGGCCACATTGGTACATATTTGTCCTTTGCGATATTATGGAAATATATTAGAGGAGTGCCACGTTTCATTAATTCCCGAAGTCCCTGATTATCCGGATGCCCGGGATCAGTTCCGCGATATTTATAATGAAGAATCCCACTCTTTTCATCGATCTTATCAGGATATGGCCCATCAATAATGGAGGTAATTGAAATTGGCAATCTCATTGCTTTGGGTTTCCAAATACCCTGTGGTCCTACAAGGCCAATTCTTTCATCTTTAATAATAAATCCATCATGAAGAATCTTTCTCGGAAGTATATCGCCAAGTAATTCAATCTGAGTTTTTAACCAGTCAAATGCAAATAATCTTACATTCAGATCGTCCATAAAATAATATTTTGCATGATTAATATACCTGTTTGAATCATGAAACAAACCTCATGATTCAAAATATTAATCGGCTGTTTCCGGGTAGAGATCGCTAAAAAACCTCACCCTCCCAAACCTACCCGCTCCCCCATTTCCTTCCGCAAAAAACCCCGCCTTCATATCTCCGGCCAGTCCCGGTAATTCCACCGACTGCCTCTCGTATTCCTGCCCGAATTTTGCCACCGACATCGTAAACGTATTTCCCTTTTTCCGGAGCTGGACTATTTCGGTGTTGGTGATTGTGAAGAGTATCTCGGAGGTAGCGGCGCCGGGATCTTTGCGGTATTTCAGGGAAACCTGGCCGTTTGACCGGACGATACAGGCGATGTAGGGAGCGTCGGGATCGAGGGAGGATGAGACTTTCAGGCCGGCGAAAAATGAAATGGAATCGGTCTGGGGGATTAGTGTTATCAGAGACTCTAATTCGAAATCGGAGGTTACCGTTTTCCATAAAAATTCTGAGGTTCCGGAAAGATAGTATGCGTCTTCGGATGGAAAGTAGAGGGTGTGGGTGTGGGTGTGAGGGAGAGATACTGGACCGCTATGAGATTGTACTGCCTCGAAAATACCGATCGTTTCTTTATTGACTGTAGTTTTTGATTCCTGTTCCGGGATGAAGTCGAGACTCGTCCATCGGCCGCGGGCATACTCGAAGAAGTTGGCTTCAGGGCGTAGCAGGTTGGACCAATTGTTGGATTCGACGCGGATCGCGGCGTCGGCGGGAATGTCGATGCCGGTCCAGGTGAGGGTGGCCGGGGCGGTGAACTCGTTGGTCGGAGGGTTTTTTTGGAACAGCCCGGCAGGCTGGTCGTTCACGTATACATTATAGACACATTCGCCATCGCGTTCGGTGAGGGTGTTGAGGCGAATGGTGTATTTGCCAGGTGCGCCGGGAAACTTTCCTTCGGCGGCGGCCATGTGGAAGGTGAAATTCAGATCGTCGCCGGCCAGGGCGTTCAGGTCCGGCTCGGCGTGAAAGGAAGCGTAGGGCAGACGGTTGGAGGCCTTGCCTTCGCGGGTGAGGACGGGAAAGTCCTTAATGGCGGACATCCGAACGATTTTGTCAATCGCTTGAGAAAAAGAAGGGACTTTTAATGTTAAGAGGATGAGTTCTATAATAATCAATTGTTTCATTTCAGAAAGGTTAAAAATAATTTCATTCAATTTAACAGCTTAGTCAATTAATTGAAATGATTGATGATTAATATTCTTTTCATTTATTCGCATCTCTACCCGCTTTCCCGTAGTTCATTGCACCTGTTCGGCGCACTTTGCATTATAAATTCCGCGGGTCAATGATTTTTATCGGATTTTATGGAAAAATTTGTTTCCTTATAAGGAAACCTTTACATTTGAACAAATGTTCAACCGGTGAAAGTCAGATTTCGGATTCTGTTTTTAGAAGAAGCCGTGGAGTTCCTTGATGATCTGGAAGAGAATGCCAGGGAAAAAATACTTTACAATATTCGTCCGGATAAAACACCGGTAAGTGACATCAATAAATCGGAACGAATACGAAAATTGTATTTTGAAAACAAGCATCGTAAAAAATGAAAAAAAATAAATTGAAATCATACAGCCTAGAAGAAGTAACTGACAAATACATCGGCAAACTCGGAACAGCAAAACGAGATGTATTTGAAAATGAATTACGCCTCGATATTCTGCGTGGAGCCATTAAAAAAGCTCGGCTTCAACGAAACCTGACGCAGGAAGAACTCGGTCATCTGGTCGGCGTTCAAAAAGCGCAGATTTCCAGGTTGGAAAACAGTCTGACCGATGCGAGAATAGAAACAATTATTAAAGTCTTCCGGGCATTAAATGCCAAAGTTCACTTTTATGTTACGCTGCAAAATCAGAAAGTAAAACTTGCGTAACCTTTTTTGTACCTCAGTGAGCATTGAATCTCATTACGATCAGGAGCCTTAGTGACTTCACTTCGATATAACTCTGTGCAACCCCGCCTGCCAAGTTTTAGCCTCACGCATGGCGGGCAGGTCCGTGCTTTCCCTGCGCAACTCTGTGAAATAAGAAATTCCTTATAATCCTAAGCCATTATCATTAGTGTTCGAAATCGCAACCGGCTGTCGGAAAATCCGATATTGACGGGAAAAATGATACGACTGTAAGGCGCTCATTATCAGCGATTTATATTTCTGGCACTTCATTTGCGATGTGGGCACGTCATTATCGAAACAAATTTTTAACATTCAATACTATGAAAAAGTCAATTTTTATTTCTTTCTCGTTCTTTTTATCCATCACATTATTTGCCCAGGAATCCAATCTTTCGCAAACCGTAAAAGGAAAGATAACCGACACCGACACCGAGGCGCCCCTGATCGGTGTCTATGTGATCCTGGCTGGATCAAATCCCCTGAAAGGTGCCATTACCGATATCAACGGAAATTTCAGCATAGGTCAGGTTCCGGTCGGACGACAGAGCTTTAAGATCACCTGTGTAGGCTATGAGGAGGCCTCGCTGAATGATCTGTTGGTCACATCCGGATCAGAGTTGATCCTGAACGTAAGCCTGAGAGAGGCGGTGGCTGTGCTGAACGAAGTGGTGATCAGACCCGAAGATATTCTAAGCGAACCGATCAATTCCATGTCAATCGTAAGCAGTCAGCGGATCACCATGGAATCCACTTCGAGGATCGCGGCCGGCATCAACGACCCGGGCAGGACCGTTCAATCCTATGCCGGTGTTTCCTCCTTCGATGATGAGAATAACGAAATCGTGGTCAGGGGGAATTCCCCCCGCGGCATGTTATGGCGCATGGAAGGAGTTGAGATCCCCAACCCGAATCATTTCAGCAATGGAGAGGGCGGATCGGGCGGCGGTGTCAGCGCCCTGAGCACACAGGTCATCGATGATTCTGATTTCCTGTCGGGGGCCTTCCCGGCAGAATATGGAAATGCCTTATCCAGTGTATTCGACCTGCATCTCCGCACGGGGAATTATGATAAGAGAGAGTACGCCTTCCAGGCCGGCGTGCTGGGTCTCCAGGCCGCGCTTGAAGGACCGCTGTGTAATAAATCGGAGGCTTCTTACCTGGTAAATTACAGGTATTCGACATTAACCATTCTCGGCAAGCTGGGAATCGATATCGGCGATTCCGACATTCAGCCTGAATGGCAGGACCTTTCTCTGAACATCAACATTCCGTCAAATAAACTGGGAAGATTCAATATCTGGGGACTGGGCGGAATAAGCTCTCAATCGGGACTGGCTGAAAAGGACACTTCATTATGGCAATACCGATCAGACGGGTGGGAAGATTACGAGAAGCATTATGTCGGCATCGGGGGGATTACGCACCAACTTCAGCTAAACTCTGCCACTTACCTTAGAACAGTACTTTCGGTATCTTACACCGATAATATCGTAAATGAGGATTCGTTAAGCTATGACCTCGTCCCCACCCTGACCAAAGATGAATCCTTTGTTTATCAAACCTATACGGCGAGCTCGCTGGTCAATCATAAATTCAACGCAAAGAATGTTGTCAGGGTAGGAGTAATTTATACACACCAGTTGTTTGAACTGGATACCCGTGATTTCAACTGGGAGGCGGGGCAACTGGAAAAACAAATTGATCAGTCGGGAAATACCGGCCGTTACCAGGCCTACCTTCAATGGAAATGGAGGCCCGGAGCCGGCCTTGATGTCAACACGGGAGTCCATCTCACCTACCTCGCCATTAACAGGGACGAGGCAATTGAACCGAGATTCGGGATAAAATGGAGCATTAATGACAACCACAGCATCAGCTACGGTGCAGGCCTGCACAGCAAGTCGGAACCCATATCCATATACATGGCTGAAAGGCAACTGACCGACGGCTCCGTGTTCAACCCGAACAGGGACGTAAAAATGACCAAGGCCTTCCACAATGCCTTCGCCTATGACTGGCGCTTTTTATCCGATTTCCATTTCAGGGCTGAGGTGTATTACCAGCACCTGTTCGATGTGCCGGTCCAGCCGGCTGATTCAACCGGAGTCATCTGTGCCCTGAATTTCGCCAGCGGGTTCACCAATGAATCTTTTGAAAATGAAGGCACGGGGAGAAATTACGGCCTTGAGCTTACTCTGGAAAAGTATTTTTCCAATCACTATTATTTCATGACCACTGCTTCATTATTTGAATCGAAATATACCATGCCCGACGGCATCGAAAGAAATACCTTATTTAACAGCAAATACATCTACAATATTGTGGGCGGAAAGGAATTCGAGGTTGGCCGGGAAAAACAGAATCTTATCGGCGCCAACTTCAGGATGATCTGGCGCGGAGGGTACAGGACCGTACCGGTTGATCTGGAAGCATCCATTGCTTCCCACGACGAGGTCAGGGATTATGACAAGGCGTTCGAGACCAAGGCGCCCGATTATTTCAGGATGGATATCGGCCTCAGCTACAGAAAAAATAACCCGGCGTGGTCCTGGATCCTGTCGCTTGATATTCAGAATATGACCGACAGGCAGAATGTATGGGATGAATATTACCATGCCGAAAGCAGTGTGATGAGGCAGGTACTTATGGTGGGGTTGCTGCCGATATTGAATTTCAAAGTGGAATTCTAAATAACGCGTCATTCAGAGGGCATGGCATCAAGTAATAAATATTGAAATATTTCGTCGGAAGCGGGATTATTTAAAATATTTTCCCGGACATGCCCGAAGCCTGCCTGCCTTTGGTAGGCTAATGGTTGGCAGGCAGGAATCTGTACATTCTTCAACCTGGATAAATTTACAGATTCCTCGGGCATGGTTTGGGATATCTTTAATGACCGGCTTCAACCGACCAGCTCTTGTCATTTATTATATTTATTACCATGCCCTTATAATGACATTATTTGTAATTGATTGATAATCAATTATTTGTTTTTTTTACTTTTCTTTGCTCGCCCAAAGAGGCCATCATCCAGTAGATGATGGGCCAGGATGAGGGATAGTTCGTAAAAGTATTAATCCTCCCCTGCAAGCCGGCTCGTCGCTAAAGTGATTCACCGAATCACTTTTATACGCTCTGGCCCAATGTGGCCACACCGCTCGTGGACACCCCACCCACAGAAATCCTACTCTATATTAATATTACATTTTAATAAAAAGATTTATCATATTATATAGACATGCATACAATGTCATCACCATATTTTCCCCGGGTTATTTTACCGGGGTAGTGACTCTGAATGACGATTCTTTAAGAGCATAGTTAAAAAATTCCTTTTCAAATCCTTTACGCCTCCCTGGCGCTCTGTATGGTTAATCTTAAATCGTCATTTCTTTGTAAATTAGCCAATATGCTTTTCTGGCTATAAATTTTTTAATAATTAAAAATCCATATGAAAAATTATGCCTCTCCTCTCCTTCTGCCCGTGATTGCGTTTTTGTTGCTGGCATGCGACGGCCGGAAAACAGAACAAACCTATGCATTGCAAATCACCATTAGGGAAAACATCATCGGCAGCATGGACATCGGCATCGGCTGGAACGACGCCACGGCCATCGAGGGACGGTGGGTGAAGCATGAGATGACCGAAGATGACTGGGACCGCTACTTCGGGCTCATGGAATGGAGCGGATGTCACTGGCTCCGGCACGCGGCTGTGATCCCGGCGTGGGAACCCGTAAACGACAATAACGATCCTGAAAATACCGACTTCAGCAAATTCACCTTCGATTCGGAGGACATGCAGAAGCATTACCGCTTCCTCGAACAGGCTGAGAAAAGAAATATCAAAGTCCTGTTCGCCAACTGGCGGCTGGAGACCCGGTGGATGACGAAACAGCAGGATAACTGGAATAAGGCCCATCCCGATAACGAGGAGGAATTTGCCGAGGCCATTGCCGCCGTGATTTACCACCTGACGGCCGTTAAGAAATTCAGATCTGTCTGGGCCCTGTCGCTCTGGAATGAGCCGAACGGTGACTGGGCATATCTCGGTCCCAAATCCAACTACCCGGAATCCTTCTGGCCCCTTTATGCTGCGGTCGACAAACATCTCAAAAGACTTGGTGTCAGAGAGCGGATCCTGATGCTGGGCCCCGATACCTCCACGGGCGGGAAGCCGGAACATATTCCCGGCATGCTGGAAATGTACCCGGGCATCCTCGACATCATCTGCGACCACGACTACTCGGCATTCCGGGGGGAAAGAATGGACAGGAGCATCGCCGCATATTACCAGCTTATGAATGACCTTACAAAAGTTCCGGGCAAAAAACTTCCTTTCGTGATCGGAGAATTCGGGAACTATGGGGCCGGCTCGCAGGCGGTGGACGACGATGTGAAAGTTTATGACGGGGCGTTGTCGACCGTCACCTACCTGATACGGATGCTGAACCACGGGGCTGCCGGACTGGCCCGATGGGAATTTCATACATACGGTGATTCATGGAGGAATTTCGGGGCGCTTACTTCCATGGATTCAAATTATGTTTTCAAGCCATACGGGCCCGTCTTCTATCCGCATGCTATCACGGCGAGGTACGTGAAACCAGGATGGAAGGTAAGGGAATACCAGGCAGTTGGGACGACTGACGGGACATTTACCACGGTGCTGACATCCGAACGGGGGGATCAGGTCTCTGTGCTGATGCTGAATGATACCGAAGAGCCGAGATCCATCCTGCTGAAGTCCGATATTCCTTACACTGTTTTGCATCACCTCAGTGTCACAGGTCCCATTCCGGCAGGAATTGATTTACATGATGATTTGAAATTCAGGAGCAAGGGCGTAAAGGTATTACTTCCCCCGAGGTCAATCACAGCGCTGACCAATGTGGAAGTCGGGGATTTGTCATTACCGGAGAAACTTTCATTAAGACGTATGGGTGGCAGATGAAATTATTGCATTAAAGGTCGTAGCGAGACGCTACGACCAGACGCTACGACTAGGGGTAAGTAGTCCTGGCACAAAGGATATTTAAACATTAAATATTATTTCCTACATTGCAAATATTGCATAACTGTTTCGCCGGTAATTTTCATCAAAAACTTCACGACTGACGAATGCCCGGAAAAGGCATCACCCGAATTCGCCGAAAAAATCCCAGGCCCGGAGAGAAGGGAGTTGGTTGGGATTATTTCGACCAGCGGGGAAAACTGATTTCCAATTCAGCCCTCATCGAACGCTGCAACAGGCTGGCCATTCCCCCTGCCTGGGAGGAGGTGTGGATTTCCTCCGATCCGAAGGCTGATCTCCAGGCTACCGGGAAGGATTCTAAAGAACGGACCCAGTACAGGTACCATACCAACTGGACGAAAAAACAGTCCGCCAAAAAATTCCATGGCGTTATCGGCTTTGCCTACCTCCTTCCGCCGATCCGGAAAAAGGTAAGGGCTGATATGAAACTTGAAGGTATGCCGAAGGCGAAGGTGGTTGCCCTGATCATCAAGCTGATGGACCTTTATCACATCCGTGTCGGGAATGACGAGTACGCTAAAAAGAACAAATCATACGGACTGACCACATTGAAAGAGGGTCATGTTTATTTTGACCGTTCGGATCATGCCGAAGGCGAATTGGATGCCATATTCGAGTTTACCGGGAAATCGGGAAAACACTGGAAGAGAAAGATCTGGGAAGATGACCTCGCCCTGTTGATCGAAGCATCGGGAAAGGTTGGCGGGAATAATAAACAGCAGGACCTTTTCAGGTATGAGGACGGGAACGGTGTTGATTATGATATCAAGTCGTACCATATCAATGAATATCTCGACGCCATTTCATCCGACGACCGGAAAGTGACGGCCAAGGATTTTCGTACCTGGGCAGCAACCTGGAAAACAGCGTCGCGGCTCTCCAGCCAGCTTGACCCTGAAACAATTACCGGCAGGAAAAAGGTGTTGAAAAATGTGATCGGTACCGTATCCAACGACCTGGGAAATACACCTGCCGTTTGCAGGTCATCTTACATACATCCTGTTATACTTTCGGATTGGGAGAGAGGAAGATTCCGGAAGAAATGGAGCCGGTGCACGGGCGGAAAGAACGTGAAAGGTTTGTCGAAGGAAGAGACCCTAACCTTGCGGTACCTTGAATTGAAATAGGGGTGCAGGCAGGTAAAATTCAGCTCAGAAAAATTTTAATGTATGGGATTTCTTTCTTAATTTCCACGCTCAATTGTCCGGGACTATCCACAGAATATTTTTTAAATACATTTTTAAACCAATAAATCATATGAAATTATCACACAATCGCACAATCATCATTTTAATTCTCAGCATTGCGCTGTATTTCTCATGCCAGACCAAAGTCGAGTATGGCCCGGATATCTATGTCCCGGATACCGGCTTCAAGGTGGTGGGATACCTGGGCGGCGGGAATTTTGATGAAATCGATTCCATCGAGATCAACAAGCTCACCTACCTGAACCTGGCCTTCGGCAACCCGGATAAGGATGGCAACCTGCTCTTCGACGGCGGATTTGACGTAGATCCGATTGTGAAGAAAGGCCACGATGCCGGCCTGAAAGTCTATATATCCCTGGCGGGGGGTGGAAGACCCGACACGGTGATCTGGAAATCCGTTCTGGAACCAGAAATGAGGTCGAAGTTCGTTGCCAAACTCGTGGAATATGTAGAAGCCCATAACATGGATGGCATCGACGTGGATATTGAAGGAAACCTCCTGCCCTACATCCGCGAAAGATATAATCCCTTCGTCATGGAATTACGACAGGCCCTGCATGCAAAAGGCATGGGAATGACGGCTGCCCTGGGAGCCACGCATATCCATGAATCCATAAACCAGGAAGCCCTGGAAGCCTATGATTTCATCAATGTGATGGTCTATGACAAGACAGGGATCTGGAGGCCGGATAATATCGGCCCGCATTCACCCTACTCATTTGCTGAAGATGCCATGAAATTCTGGCTTGAAGAAAAGAAAATACCTGCTGACAGGATCACCCTGGGAGTACCGTTCTACGGATTTGATTTTACACCAAGGGCCCGGTATATCGATTACAGCGAAATTATCCAGGGCGATCCATCCCTCGCCTATGTCGACTCAACAGGCATGAGGTATTACAACGGGATTCCCATAATCGTCAGGAAGGTGGGAATGGCAAAAAATATGAAACTTGGAGGCGTCATGATCTGGGAAATCGCCAGCGATACGCGGGGCGACCTTTCACTGCTCAAGGCTCTGGACCAGGCTGTTAAGCTGGGTGACTGTGAGGCAAAGATCTTCTTCATGGATGAAGACGGAGATGGTTTTGGAGATATCACCAGGCCTTTCACCGCCTGCGAACCCCCGGATGGTTACGTGGCCGACAATACCGATTCAAATGACACCGACAAGAACGTTCATCTCTGATTAAATTTCTGAAATAGTTAACTGATTTTTTAAACTAAACCATAACGTTATGAGAAAAACATTTATACCCTTACTCTTATTTGTCCTGTTGTCGGGCGGCCTGTTGGGCCAGGATAAGCTCGATTCGATCATACCCGTGAGGGGCATTTGCCTCGGTGCCCCGTCGACAGATGGGGTTGACAAGTTCGTCAGCTTTATCAACGATGAGCTGGTGAAGCTTCATGTAAACACCCTGGTGATCCTGATCGATTACGGGTATGAATTTAAATCGCATCC
>DATDPY010000211.1:0-8347 GCA_035292565.1 Cyclobacteriaceae bacterium
GGCGTCACCATGTATATTTATATAAATAAGATCGGCGGAAGCTCGCGGGGAACCCTGCAGAACATCAATATCCTCAACCACTACGTGGGAATGAAGTCCATCGATCCCGGCTCCATCCCGGAATTGAAGTACTTTCCCCGGATTATTCTGGCCATGGTGCTATTGGGCGTGGTTGCCGGATTTCTGAATTACCGGAAGATCTGGATCGGGTGGATCGTCCTGTTATTGGTTTTATGCGCTGCCGGAATGTATGATTTTTATCTTTGGGAATATGATTATGGGCATAACCTTGATCCCGATGCGCCGATCCAGGTCCCCGGGATGTCGTACCAGCCTCCATTGATCGGGTCGAAAATGCTCCTGAATTTCAATGCAATATCCCTCCCACACTACGGAACGATATTCATCGGGCTATCGTTTTTACTGACCATCGTGGCGGTATATTTTAAAAACAGGAAGAAGAATGAATAGCCAGGCGCACAAGATCATTTTTATCTCGGCCTCCCTGGCGCTGCTTCTCCTGTTCAGGTTTCCGCTGTGGAAGATCTCATTGGGGATACCGCAATACCCAAAGGATATTACGGTGCATATTTGGATCGATAAAATGGTAAACCATACAAAAAAAGCCATGGAGATCATCAATGTCCTAAACCATAATATCGGCATGAAGGCGATCGAACCTCATTCCATACCGGAGCTGAAGTATTTTCGCTGGATTGTTTATGGAATGGTATTGATTGGGATCATTGCAGGCATGTCGGGAAACAGGAAGGTGATGATCTCATGGCTGGGTGTTTTGGTTTTGCTCTGTGTTGCAGGGCTTGCTGATTTTTACGCCTGGCAATATCATTACGGACACGACCTGGATCCTGCCGCTCCGATTGCGGTGGAGGGAAAATCATTTCAGCCGCCCCTGATCGGTAAAAAGACAATCGTTAATTTTACCGTGATCTCCCTGCCCATGGCCGGAGCGGTTGTGCCGGCCGTTTCGTTCATACTGGGAGTAATCGCGATCAGGTTAACTATAAAAAGATGATTCGACCTGTATATTATTATTCTCTGCTCCTGATCACGATCGCCTGCAAGCCATCGCCCGAGCCTATCCGCTATGGCTCCGATAAATGCGACTATTGCACCATGACGATCATGGATAACCGGTTTGGTGGCGAAGCCGTGACGGATAAGGGAAAGGTATACAAGTTTGATGCGATGGAATGCATGATCATGTTCTCGGATTCATGGCCCGATTCCATGGACAATATAGCCTACCTCCTGACCAACAGCATTGATAAGCCCGGGCAATTAACGGATGCCAGAAATTGTGTTTACCTGCGAAGCCCGAATATGCCCAGTCCCATGGGAATGAATATCAATCCGTTTGCCGATTCTTTAATAGCCCTGGATCAACAGGCCAGGAATACAGGTGAGATCCTGAAATTCGGCGAATTAAAAGGACTAATCTACGCCCCATGAAGCGCCTTCCGGTCTTCTGCAGCATACTGACGACCCTGATCATTCTTGGCAGGACTGAAAATCCGTACGCTGAAATAATTGAGGGCGGACCCGGGATCAACAGGTCGATCAGGGAAGCCATCCGGATTGCCGCACCGGGTGATACGGTCCGGGTAGGGAAGGGGGTTTACAGCGAGGGCAACATTCAAATCCAGAAAAAAATTCACCTCGTGGGAATTGACATGCCGGTCCTCGACGGGAATGGCCGGTCGGAGATCTTTACCATCACGGCGGACAGTGTTACCATTGAAGGATTCGTTTTTACCAATACGGGATTCAGCTATATTGTGGATATGGCGGGCATCAGGATCGAGCAGGGAAAATATTGCAGGATAAGGAACTGCAGATTTAACGATACTTATTTCGGGATATACCTGAAATCGGCCAGGCATTGCACGGTAGAGGGAAATATAATACGGGGCAAGCCGCAGAATGAAGTGAATTCGGGGAATGGGATCCATATGTATGATTGCGACGATATACTGGTTAAGGATAACGAAGTAACCGGCCACCGCGACGGCATTTATCTTGAGTTCACGAAGAACAGCACAATCTCCGGGAATAACAGCTATCAGAATCTCAGGTATGGTCTTCACTTCATGTTCTCTGACCATGACGAATACATTGGTAATACCTTCCGCCGGAATGGGACCGGCGTTGCCGTCATGTTCTCGAAAAACATCATCATGAAAGGAAATAACTTTGCCGACAACTGGGGCCCTGCTGCATACGGCCTGCTGTTCAAGGAGATCTCCGACGGCGAACTTATCGATAATAAATTTCACCGCAATACCGTGGGTATCCTTGCCGATGGAGCCCTGAGGATCAGGATCAGGTATAATAATTTCAGCGAAAACGGCTGGGCGATGAATATTTTCGGTAATTCCATGAACAATGAGATATCGAACAATAATTTCATCGGGAACACTTTCGATCTTACAACCAATTCAGGAAGGAACAATAACCTGTTTCTCCATAACTACTGGGACCAATATACCGGTTACGATCTCGACCGCGACGGATTCGGGGATGTTCCGCACCGGCCGGTGAAACTTTTTTCCTATGTGCTGGGAAAGGTTTCGGCTTCCATAATCCTATTAAGAAGCTTTTTTGCCGGAGTGATCGATTTTGCTGAAAAAGTTTCACCCATGATCACCCCTGTGGACCTTACCGACCAGAGCCCGGGGATACAAAAAAATTATTATGCTGGAAACCAGGGATCTTAAAAAGCGCTTCGGCAGGCTCGACGTCCTGAAAGGGATCGATATCCGGATAAAGTCCGGGATAACGACTGCCATATTGGGTCCGAATGGATCGGGCAAAACCACTCTGTTGAAAAGCATCTTGGGCCAGGTGAGGCCAAAAAGCGGCGAGATTTACTTCAAAGGGCAGCCGGTTTCGGGCAAGTGGGAATACAGGAAGGAGATTGGGTACCTGCCGCAGTCATCAAATTTCCCGGAGAACCTGAAAGTGAGCGAACTTATCAGGCTTGTCGAGGATATCAGGGGCAGAGGCGACCGCAAAAATCACCTGATGGACATTTTCAACCTAAATCCAAGCCTGGGAAAGAGAATAAAAAATCTTTCCGGCGGGACCCGGCAGAAAGTGAACCTTCTTCTTACCTTCATGTTCGACTGCCCGTTATATATCCTCGATGAACCGGCTTCCGGCCTCGACCCTGTGGCCATGCTGGGGTTCCGGGAACTGATCCTGTCCCTCAAGGAACAGGAGAAAACCATCCTGGTCACTACCCATATTATGGGACTGGCCGAAGAGATCGCCGATGAGGTGGTATTCCTTCTGGAAGGAAAGGTTTATTTTACAGGCGCGCTGCGGGACCTGCTGGCCCATGCCGGCGAATATAACCTTGAGCGCGCCATCGCTGAAATTATGATGAAACAACATGGTAAAAATTCTGAAATACAGCTTGTTTGACCTTTTCCGGAGCAGGTGGACGGTAATCTATTTCCTGATTTTCCACCTTGCCTCGTGGGTATTCCTGTACTTCGGGAATGACCTTCACAAAGGCATGGCCAGCCTCCTGAACATGACGCTTATCCTTGTCCCTCTGGTATCGATGCTTTTCGGCGTCATTCACTTCTACAATTCGCGGGAATTCATTGAACTTCTGCTTGCCCAGCCGGTAAGGAGGAGGGATATCTTTATGGGGATGTATGCAGGCCTGGCGGGATCGCTATCGCTTGGTTATGCGTGCGGGATCGGTATCCCTTTCATGGTTTATGGGCTGATCCTTTCCGCTGAAATTTTTAATTTCTTCAGCCTGATCGTTGCCGGCATCTTCCTGACGTTCATTTTCACCGGATTTGCGTATTTTATTTCCATGCTCTTCGACAACAGGCTGAAAGGATTCGGGCTGGCCATGCTCGTATGGCTGTTTATGGCATTCATATATGACGGCCTGTTCCTGGTAAGCCTCCTTGTTTTCAGGGAATATCCTGTTGAGAAGCTGGCAATATTTCTTTCATTCCTCAACCCGGTGGATCTTTCCCGGACCCTCGTCATGCTTAAGCTCGACATGTCGGCGTTATTGGGATATACCGGGGCTGTCTTTCAAAAATTCTTCGGAACGAATTCAGGGATGATTATTTCCATTTCTGCCCTGACTGTCTGGGCTGTACTTCCCGTGCTCGGATTTCTCGGGCTTTCCAATAAAAAAGATTTTTAATCATGAAAGAATCCATTGAAAAAAACATCCTGTTCAGCCCCGTTCTTTCCATCGAATACCTTTCCGGTTCGGTGGTGAGCAAGCAGGTGATCAAGAACAAGGTGGGCAATGTAACCCTGTTTGCCTTTGACGAAGGAGAAGGCCTGAGCGAACATACCGCCCCATTCGACGCCCTGGTGCAGGTAATGGAGGGCAGTATCAGGATCAAGATCGGAGCAAAACAGCATGAGCTCAATGGCGGGGATGCCATAATCATGGAAGCCGGCATTCCTCATGCCCTTCATGCTCTCAGCCGGGTTAAATTCATGCTCACCATGATCAGAGGGGAAGCATGAACAGGAAGATTTTTTTCGTCATGCCTTTCGTCCTGCTGGCGCTGATCATCGGTTCCTATAACGGATTGCTGAGGATTGGGTGGGACCTTCCATACAACAAGGCCATGGCCCAGCACGGGGCCATTATGGTGGGCAGCTTCCTGGGCACGCTGATCCTGCTGGAAAGAATCGTCATTTTCAGGAAGACCTGGCTTTACATTTTTCCGATCATTAACGGGATGTCCATATTTTTCTTTCTTACCGGTCGGTTCATCCTGGCCATGGATTGCCTGCTGATCGGGGCGGTAGCAACTTCGGGGATCTATTTTTATTTGTACCACCAGCACAGGGAAACATTCCTGCTGATCATGCTGATTGGGGCTCTTTCGCTGATCGGTGGGTATATGATGCTCCTGCATACACACCTCTACCCGACTTCAGCGCCTTTCTGGATTGCATTTATTTTACTAACGATTATCGGCGAACGCCTCGAACTTACGAAATTCCTTCCCCCCGGCAGGCTTAAGATCTATCTGCTGCTATTCAGCATCATGTTATATTTCGTGGGACTGTATTTCGATTTCCATGGACCGGGACAGTACCTGATCGGGACATCGCTGGTTATCTTCTCGGCGTGGCTTTTATTTTATGATATCGCCTTTAAGTCGGTCAGGCTTTCCGGACTGCACAGGTACATTGCCGTAAACCTGATTTCAGGATATGCATGGCTGTTCGTCACCGGCTGCCTGTTGATGCTTACCTCTGAAATGAAATTCATCTACGATGCCATCCTCCATGCATTTTTCCTGGGCTTTACTTTTTCAATGATCCTGGCACATGGACCAATCATTTTACCTGGTGTGGCCGGCATAGCCAGGAAGCCTTTCCACCCGGTTTTATATATGTGGGGAGTTATTCTCCAGGTATCACTTGCGGCCAGGGTGATCGGCGACTTCTACGAAAACCTGAACACCCGGGAAATTTCAGGGCTCGTCAATATGATTGCCATCCTGGGTTTTTTCCTGAATGTGCTGATTTTGATGAAATTTTCAAATCCCAAATCCCAAGTCCCAAATTCCAAGCCCCATGTTCCAAATTCCAAGTCCCAGGTTCCAAATTCCAAACCCTAAATTCCAAAGCCGGAGTAACTTATCAATTCGTGATCAACGAAACCATTTTTGAATTCTGATTTTGTGCTTTTAGCTGATTTTGTAACTTGGTTTTTATTTGGAATTTAGGATTTGAATTTTGGGATTTGAATTTAAGAACGTTAACTGGCGATCTATTTTCAACAGTAATATAAAAAGTCATCCGGATTAAATACTTCGTTAAGCTTCCATTCATTAATTTTCTCCTGGCCGGCATCATTGGGGCGGTCCTAAGGTACTACTTTATTCATCCGATTTCAGGATTCAATTATAAAAACTGGCTGCAAGTGCATTCCCACCTGATGTTCCTGGGATGGATCACCCTCGCCCTCTTTCTGCTGATCATGGATAAGCTTCCTGTTAAAAATACCAGAACGGCGAAATGGGCGCTCTTCATATTCCAGGTTTCCGTGCTTTCTCTTGCGCTGAGTTTCCCTTCTTCCGGATATGGCTTGTTATCCGTTACCTTTCTGGGCATCAATATGGCCTCGGCGTTTGTCATCGCATTCATCATTTTCAGATCCGGCGCATCAATGAAAACCCCGGGATGGAAAATGATCAGGGCCGGCCTGTTTTTTATGCTGCTCTCCGGCCTTGGCCCGCTGGCCCTGGGCCCTGTTGCAGCCATGGGGCTGAAGAATACGGTATGGTATGATTTTTCGGTTTATTTCTACCTCCACTTCCAGTATAACGGGTGGTTCTTTCTGACTTTGACCGGCCTGGTCATTGCTGCGGCCCCGCCTTCATGGCTGACGGATAAAAGCTCATTATTAAATAAGACCTGGATCGCCCTGGTAATATCTGTAATCCTTACCTATTCCCTGTCGGTGATCAATCGTGGGTATACCCTGGCATTTAATATACTGGGAGGCGTCGGTGCCATTGCACAGCTTGTAATTATTTTAGTTATTCTGTTCAGGCCGGGCTCAAGGGGAACCGACGCAATGCAGGGTTTCGGAAAAAACATGGGCATGCTTTTCGGGTTTTCGCTGATCGCCCTAATCGTGAAAATGGTTCTGCAAGTGCTGTCCGCCTTTCCTGTCCTTGCCGGATTTGCCTTCGGCCAGCGTAATATTATCGTGGCGTACCTGCACCTTGTGCTGATCGGCTTCGTTTCATTCGGTGTAATTGCATTATACCATGAGATAGGCTGGTTCAGAAACAGCCCCGGATATTCCATTGCAGTTTCAATCTTTGCTGCAGGATTTTTCCTGAACGAATTTGCCTTGCTGGTTTCCGTCGCCGGCGGCATCACAATCCTCATTCCCAAACTTCTTTTTGCCGCTGCTCTGATAATGACCCTGGGAATTGCCGGAATTGTTTTTGCGACGCGAAGCCCCTTAAACAACAGGGAATACAAAGCGGGTTTATAAAATACTTTTTAAATATTATTACAATCGTATTTTGAAAGAAAAATACAAAAGAAATATGGCCAAGAACCTGCCCGTCCGCAGGCGGGTGCAAGAATATAATATTATTTAATGAGCTGAAAATATGACCTTCGGACGTGAATTTGCCGAATAATGTCTTTCTAATCCATCTGTTTAATTTATTATATTTTCCTAAATTTGAAAATTGGTCATTCAATTTCCGACCAATAACCAATAACCCAATAACTCAATAACCCAATAACTCAATAACCCGATAACCCAATAACCCAATAAGCATCCTCCATCGACCATGATCTCCAAGGCCACAACCCCCGCACAATATATCGCCGAACTTCCTAACGACAGGAAGCAGGTTATTTCCAGGCTCAGGAAATCAATCCTCAAAAACCTTCCCCAAGGTTTTGTCGAGCTAATGGATTACGGCATGATCGGATACGTCGTGCCCCATTCCATCTACCCCGACGGCTATCACTGCGACCCTAAAAAGCCCGTTCCCTTCGTGTGCCTGGCCTCTCAGAAAAATTACATTTCATTGTACCACATGGGGCTGTACGACGGGCCGCTGCTCGACTGGGCCCCGGGGAAGCCTGATACCCTAATCGATGAAACACTCGATTTCGACGAAGTCATCGGCATTGCCCTCGATTTTGCTGAAAGGGACGGAAATACCCTGGTGGTGATCACCGGCGATCATGAGACCGGGGGTGTTACCATCACGGGCGGCGACCACAAGACGCATAAAGTTGAGCTGAATTTTTCGACCGATGGCCATACAGCCGATATGGTGCCCGTGTACGCCTTGGGGCCTGGGGCTGAGAATTTTACGGGGATTTACGAGAATACTGCGATATTCGAAAAGATTCTGGCCAGTTTCGAATTTCGTTAATAGCCAAGCCCTCCAAAAGTTTTAAACTTTTGGAGAGTTGTCTTAAACATCTCCCCCGGGGCTGAGTAATTCCCCCGTACTCTTTTTCATGAACTGCAGCCGCTCGAAAAACGGCCGGTTCATTTTGTTCCCGCTGATCTCCCCTCGGAAATCACCGATCTTTTCATGGGTGTGTTCCGCCATCCAGTTGGTAAGCTCGCTGATGATCACTTTGAGGTATTTCGACCCGTTCAGGTAGAGCGTTGAACAAACCTGCACAGCCGCCGCTCCCATCAGGAGCTGTTTAACCACATCATGGCCGGTATGTACGCCGGTTGATGCAGCCACATCACAATCCAGTTCGGAAGACAACAGGCCGACCCACCGAAGCGTGGCAGCCATTTCCGCCGGCGAGCTGAAAAGGTTTTCAT
>DATDPY010000212.1:0-6094 GCA_035292565.1 Cyclobacteriaceae bacterium
CCAGAAAAGCGAATCTTTCGCTGTACTTAAGCGCAGGAATTAAGGAGCATGCTGCCGCCCTTAAAAAACTCGGCAGGCATAAGACGGGCGCCGGTTGTCTCTACATCAATAAGCTGGAAGATATCGACCTTAAGGTTCTGAAGGGAATTATCGAAGCATCATTAGCCCTGAAGTAGAATTCTTAGATAAATAAGGCTACTCTTTTTAGGTACCTGACATCGTCAAACGATGTTGACAGTAATTAAATTTTTTTATATGAAAATCACTGTTTTAACCGCATCTTTTTGCCTTTTCTGCTTCGCCGGTCTGATTGCATTTTTTCCATCAGGCGGCGGATATGGCATTGATTCCAGAGGCTCAAAAATTCATGCGAGCCAAAATTTAAATGACGACGCGTTTCGAATTGCCGGGCGGGAGGAATCACCGGCAGACGTAAAATTCGGAACCCCGGGGCAGGTCTGCGCCGGCGTAAACATCCACTTTGTGACGGGCCATGAAAAAGACCTCGATATGATCGTCGCGGCAGGATTCAGGTTTATACGGATGGACTTGGAGTGGTTTCACACCGAACGGAAAAGAGGGGAATACGACTGGACCGATTATGACGAGCTCACCGCCAACCTGGAAGAACGCGGTCTTCGCGCCTTATATATTCTCGGTTATTCCAATGGAATTTATGAGGAAGTCGTTTCCTCAAAAGTCATAAACGGAATAGAATGGAAAAGTCTCGCCTCGCCGCAGCATTCTGAAAGCGTAGCGGCATTTGCAAAATGGGCAGCCGCTGCGGCGGATCATTTCAAGGGCAAAGACATCATCTGGGAAATCTGGAATGAACCGAACATCTTCTACTGGCAACCGAGACCGGATGTGGAACAATACAACGCACTCGCCCTGGCAACCTGCAAGGCCATCAAAGCTGTTGTTCCCGATGCACTGATCGTCGGCCCTTCAACTTCCCAGGTGCCCTTGCCCTTCCTTGAATCCTTCCTGGCTTCCGGCATCATGGAATACCTCGACGCGGTGAGCGTACACCCGTACCGCTATTATTCCAAACCGCCCGAGACCGCGAACTGGGAATACGAGGATCTCCGGAAATTGATTGAACAATATGCTCCCGAAGGGAAAAAAGAAATGCCGGTCATCAGCAGTGAGTGGGGTTACCCGTCCCACACCAACGGAGTTCCGCTGGGGCAACAGGCGGAATTCATCGTCAGGATGCAGTTATCCAATCTTCTGAATGGGATCCCGATGTCGGTCTGGTATGACTGGAAAAATGACGGGGACGACCCGGAGGAACGGGAGCATAATTTCGGAACTGTGACCTCCGACCTGAACCCCAAGCCGGCATATACAGCCATTCAAACACTGAACATGCAGTTGAAAGGCTATACACTTCAGCGCAGGCTGGACCTTGAAAACGAAAATGACTATTTGCTGATTTTCCGGAACAATAAGGACAAATTTAAGATTTGCGCATGGACGATGGACCAGGCGCATTCCGTCACCCTGGCAAATAAGATACCTAAAGCGACATTGGCCTCGGCCACGGATGGTACCGGCAAAAGCCTGAAATTGAAAATAGATAACGAGAAACTGATCCTGGACCTGACCCAAATGCCGCAATACATATATCTTCCGCGCGGGATCGGCGACTGAAACAATTCCGGGAATTTCTGAATATTATTTTACGGCTCTTTCGGCCAAACGGAAATTGATGGAAAAATGGCTGTCCGTGGAAAAGAGTGAATAAATCCCCTCCGGGTAAAATAATTAATCGCGTTTTTGTTCAAAAAGCCATTCCAGCAAACCCTGTGTATTCTGAACATCATTCCAGATGTTGTGGCCTGCAGATGGAAATTCGGTATAACGGGGGTCTCCCCCTGCATTTTTAATTGCTTCAATCATGTCCCGGTCACCAGCGACCGGAACAAGATTATCTTCGCTTCCATGAAATGACCATACCGGAACATCAATGATCTTTGCGGCAAGTTCAGCGTCGCCTGCTCCACAAATCGGTATCGCAGCCGCGAACATTTGCGGTCGAATGCATATTAAATGCCAGGTCCCGTAACCGCCCCCGGATATGCCTGCTATGTAACGCCTTTTTACATCTATGCTGAACTCATCCTCCAGAACGCTTATCGTTTCCAATACCAATGAGTCTGCAGATGGCATACTCCGGATGCCTCCCCAACTTAAACCCCTGGGACATTGCGGTACAAAAAGAAATGAAGGGTATTTTTTTCTGTTTATATCAATTGAAAGCAAGGGGGCAGGTTGAGATGAAAGTTGTGATATATTATCAGTTCCATGCAGGCCGCCATGATGAAGGATTACGACCAGGGGATACTTCTTATTCGGATCGTAATCCAATGGCTTAAGTAATCTATATGGCAGGCTGTCTCCCTTACTATTTTTGAAGGTGCGGGCTTCAAACAATTGAGCAATACTTTGCGCGTTTTCAAGGTTTCGTTTTTCCCAGTATGAGGAGGTATTACTTTCAGATGTTAACCTGAACCCGAAATACAGGGTTAATATTATGGCCAATGTTCCTACAAATACCATGATATAATTCAAGGCTTTGCGTGGCGAAGTAACTGCCTTTTCTGACTTCAGCTCGCTTAAAAAATTCATGATAAAGAAAAAAGGTATCACAATTTGAACGAATGAAGTTATTTTATGAATATTTTCCAATGTGCCTTTTATATGAACATCCCGTGCATCCAAAATCCAAATATATGTTGTGAATAAAATCAGTAAAAGGATTGATCCTAAAATGCCTGCCGTTTTTAACCAACTTTGTTTTCCAGCCCTGGAAAATACCAGGCTTATCCCATATAGAATACCGGTACCCAGGGCATTAAGATAAGCGAGAGTATAATTGTTGCTCCATGGTTTTCCTGATAACATGCTGATCAGAATGCTATAAAAAATAATTGAGGCAATTAAAGAAAGTATTCCTGTTGAAAATGTAACCCAATACTCCCTGTTATGATAATATTTCAAAAGTATGATATTTATTATGACATGAATAAGGGTCGTATTAATTAACCAGGGGATAACCGAATGAAGGGTATAAAAGCTTGTTCCCAGGTTTATTTGAAGTAATCCGCTTAAAATTGAGACGGCGATGGACAGCCCGATGAAAAAAATTCCGAACTGGTACCAATTCCTGTTCATTGTTGATGTTTTCATGTTTAAAAAATAAAATTGTCAAAAACCGGTGTCGAAAAAAAGTGTACTTAATTTACACAAGAAAATTCACATGTTCATTAATAATATAAAGCGGAGTAATCGCTTCAACATACACCAATATACAAATTATTAAAGTTTCCAAAAGCCTGGGGCGTTCCCGGTGAATCAGCAAGGCTGGTCGGATAAGGTCTAGATAATATTAATGACAACCTTTCCTTTAGCATGTCCTTCTTCAAGATACCGTAAAGCTTCAGGAACCGCGATTAAAGGATATCGCTTATCTATAACGGGGACTACCTTACTGGATTCGAGGTGTTCCTTTATGAATGTCAGATCTTTTTTGTTGGGACCCGCGCCACCTGTAATCATTTTTTTATTTCCGGTCATTGAAATCCATGGCCCGATGAAAAGGCCCTGGGTAAATTGCTTCATCGACCCTCCGGTTGTAACGTATATTCCTCCCGGAGCCAGCGCGCGCCTGTAATCCCAGATCGAACGGTTTCCGTTGACTGCAAGAATCAGGTCATACTGCTTCCCATTCTTACCGAAATCTTCCTGTGTATAATCGATGGTGTGGTCTGCGCCAATGGAGCGTACCATTTCCAGGTTCCGGGTACTGCAAACTGCCGTTACTTCGGCCCCGAAAGATTTTGCGATCTGCACAGCATACGAGCCCACACCTCCGGAAGCGCCGTGGATCATCACCTTCAGCCCCGGCCTGATCTTTCCTTTATCGCGAAGTCCTTGTAAGGCAGTAACGGCAGCCAATGGAACGGCCGCCGCCTGTTCAAAGGTGATCTTGGCAGGTTTCAATACAAGGGCATCTTCCCGGACACAAACATATTCTGCAAATCCTCCCAATCCACACGCAAAGATGTCTCCGAATACCTCGTCGCCAGGTTTAAACTCAATTATCTTATTGCCAACAGCTTCAACCGTGCCGGCGATATCGGATCCCAGTATCTGAATATTCGGTTTTGAGAGCCCGAATTTCAGCCTTACAAGGAACGGGTCAGCTTTAAGAATGCGGAGGTCGGCAGCGTTAACGGATGCCGAATGGATCTTAATCAGAACTTCATTATCTTCGGGGACAGGCTTAGGTACCTCCTCGAGCCGCAGAACATCAGGTGATCCATATTCGGTGAATACAATAGCTTTCATACAGATTCACCTTCAGCGAGGGCCAGGTTAGCAGAGCCAGCCTCAGTGTTAGACCACCTCCATGCATACCAGACGATGAGCGCGGTACTGGTAATTTCTATTGCTGAGAAAAATACGTAATATGTGGTTGGTACCGCAACAATCAAGGTCAAAATCAGGGCGACAGTCATTATCGAGCCCGCGACGATATTCGCCCAGCGATTTACCCGATACTTCAATAACCTGGAAAGAAGGAACATCACAATTGGAATTTCCATAAAAACAGAAGCGCCCAGAAGGAATCCTTCGGTCAATTGAATGGACCCATGCTTAACAGGATCCATCAGCGTTACAACATCGCCATATGTGTAATTCAACATGGCAAACAACCATAGCATTGAGAGCCTTACCTTCATATCCCGCATATCAGTTATCATTTAGTGTATGGTAGTTATTCAATTACTTACCTGCATTGGTGGATAAGCTCTGATGTTCGGGCTTTTTAAAATTCCAAAGATGAATACATATTTGGATCGTAGTCTGGTTAATGCCGGTTAGAATAAAAATTGGAAGTATCCATGTATCAATTTACTTAGTATCCTTCCAGTGCAACATTAAAGATACTCAGATAAATCGAGAATATAGGTAAAATGCGCGTCATTATACTTGTTTCCACGTCAGACCAGGGAGGCTGGTCTGACCAGCACTGCTCGTCTAATCCCCTCCAGCCAATATTTTATGATATTAATCTTTTACAGTTATGCCGCCGGCAGAAAATCCACCAGTGAATTCCGGATTCAGGATAATAGTTATTCAAGTCACGTATTCGTGCTTCAACTTTACCCTTCGCCAGCAGTTCTGAAAGCTTTCTTATGTTCTTCAACTGCCTGGTTATCATGATCTTGTTTGCAACGGAAAAAATCATAAAGAATCCTTTTGAAGGGATATCCCTGTTAATATAACCTTTGATCTTGCACCACAATTCAATCCGGGTTCCCCGCGTCACAATCCTGTACTCAATAAAAATGTCCTTCAGATATAAATTAACCGGCGTAATGATCGGTTCGCAAAAACGGCATACGATAAAAGAATTTTCCTCAAACCGGAATATATGGAAGGCTAAAAGGTAGTGTGTGTTAACACTGAGCGGGGGCAGGTTTGAGATGATGTAACCGGGCGATCTGATATTCCTGTTATCAATGAAATCGTAACTGTAGGGCGCAATGCGAAGCTGTTTCAGCCATGCAAAGATGTCCGACCCCTTTGCCTGAATCCGGATATGCCTGAGCAGTTCCCTGGTATCGGTATTTGGTATATCGGGTAAGGAATCGATAAAAAAAGAAGGCGTGGAATGAGGGCGTATCTTCATTTAACCTTCCGGAGTATTCAAAATAAAAAATCGTCAATTAACTTCATTGAAGTTTTCAAATTAATGCCGTAAAAGCAAAATATATTGCATTTTTTCATTTCCGGGCACAAGAATTGCCTCCGGATGATGACAAATATCATTGCAGGAAAATGTTCCGATAACTAATTTGTTTGCACAATTTTTTAATATGAAAAAGTTGAATTTTCTGGGAATCGGGCCAAAAATTGCAGTTGTCGGATTCTCCTGGCTGGCTGTAGCGATTTACATTTCGTTGAAGTTTAAACCTTCATTTTCTTTTACGGAAGAGGGAAGCAGGGTTCTTTTTTACTTTGGCCTTGCCCTGGTCATTACCGGCGCCTTATTTTACTTTCTCACTGTGCCGGCCTTGTT
>DATDPY010000213.1:0-7782 GCA_035292565.1 Cyclobacteriaceae bacterium
ATCAAGCAGGCTGTCAATTTCCGGCACATGAAATATGAAAATCCCTTCAATGAGGATGATCCTGGCCGGCAAAATGGTAATCCGCTTCGGCTCCGGACCGGGATTATTAAACCTGTATACTTCCAGGCTTACCGGTTCTCCCGACATCAGTTTGCGCAGGTCGGAAACCATGCGTCGGTGATCGATCGATCCCGGAAGGTCGAAATTCTTCACGCCTTCCCTGTCGGTTACCTGCAGCTCGCGGGATATATAATAATTATCCTGGGAGACCACGGAAATATCGCCGGGAGGGAATTTCTTTAATATTCCGCTGATCAAAGTGCTTTTGCCTGACCCACTGCATCCGGATATTCCGATCACCGTTTTTTTTCTGATGCCGGTCATGTGCCCCGGGAGTTAGCTTCAAGGTCGTTCAGATATCCGATGAGTTTTTCGACTGCCCTGGCGCGGTGGCTGATCCTGTTTTTTTGTTCGGGATCCATTTCGGCAAATGTCAGGTCCTGACCGCTCGGCAAAAAAACGGGATCATACCCGAATCCACTCTCCCCTCTCGGGGTAAAGGTTATCGATCCCTCGATAGCCCCTTCAAACTGTCGAATGGTCCCCTTCAGGATCAATGTGATTACAGTCCTGAACCGGGCATCACGATCGGTCCGGCTGCCCAGCTTTTCCAGCAATAAATTAATATTGTTCATGCTGTTTTGATCGGGCCCGGCAAACCTTGCCGACTTTACCCCGGGTTCACCCCCCAATGCATGCACCTCAATGCCGGTATCGTCCGCAAAACAATCGATCCGGTAAAGATCGTAAATATAGGCAGCCTTGGCCCGGGAATTTTCTTCGATTGTATTAAAATTTTCGGGGATCTCTGCGCGGCATCCGATTTCTTCGAGACTCAGGATCTTAATGCCGGAGTTCAGCATTTTGGAAATCTCGTTCAGCTTATGGACATTATTTGTGGCGAAGCAGAGCGTCACGATTTTATTCTCTTATTGAACGCTGATCAGTTCGATATGGAATATCAGGATTGAATTGGCCTTGATGAGTTCGTTCGGGGAACTGCGTCCATAAGCAAGGGGCGAAGGAATATAGAGCGTAATGCTGCCTCCTTCCCGGATATACTGAACACCCTCGTCGACTCCGGAAATAACCTGGTTAAAGCCTAACGAGAAATTAAAAGCAGAGGGGTTATCATAGGAACTGTCGAATTCAGTGCCATCGAGCAAGGTGCCGCGGTAGTTCATTGTTACCGAGCTGCCAATTGTCGGGTATTCGCCGAAACCCGGATCGTGTATTACATACCGGAGTCCCGAAGAAGATTTAAGGGCAACGATATTGCTGTCGGCAAGGTATTGATCGATGATGGCGATATCGGCTTTCAACTGTCCGCTGGAATCATAGAAGTATTGTTGTTTTTCACAGGAAAAGATACCGGCAAGGAACAACGCTGCCAGGATATTCAGTAATGCCGGATAATTTTTCATCATTCTCAATTCCTTTTTATTTGAACAAGTTCAACTTCGTATACAAGAATGGAATTCGGTTTAATAAAATTGCTGATGTTGCGATCGCCATAAGCCAGCGGGGATGGGAGATAAAAAGTATACGAACTTCCCTCACGCATCATCGACACTCCTTCGTCCCAGCCTTTAATAATGACCCCGTTGCCCACTGGAAACTCGTAGGGTTTTCCCGTTATTTCGGAAGATTCAAATACGGTCCCGTCGAGGAGCATTCCTTTATAATTGATCACAACGATTTCCCCCTGTTTTGGCTTAGGCCCTGCGCCTTGCTTATTTACAACGTATCTCAAGCCGGATTCGGATTCCATCGGAATGATATTTTTTTCTTCCAGGTACTTGTCGATAATCGCAGTATCTTCAATAAGCTGTTCCGATTGCCGTTTTTCGCGTTCCTCCTGACGTCTGATCACGAGCTTTCCCTGGTACTCCCTGAATTCGCTGTCATTCATTGTGGAAGTAACCCCCACCCTGAAGGTGATGGTTTCTTTCGGATTGAGGCCGGAAGGAACGGGCATCCTGAAAGATTTCAGGTAAAGATCTTCACACTGCACCATGAATAGGGCACTGTCGCCGACTTTAAGCATCGAAAATCCTTCATATACCTGCCCCGACTTATTCCAAACGGAATCATCATACAGCATGGTAACCGGCATTCCCCTGACGATGGAGCTGTATAGCAGGGAATCTCCGGAATAATAATATTCCATATTCAGAACTACGTATTCTCCTTCCCGGAATGCGGGCCCGTTCACGGTACGGATGATTTTATATTTCAGGCCGCCTGGAGTCTCCTTAAACCCGTCGTTATGGCATGAAAAGGAAATCACGGTCAGAAGGGTAAGCAGGACACAACTAATTCTGCATTTCATTTTTATATGAATTTAGCTCCTCCCGGTATTCTTTGATGATCCCGATGAATTTCAGCACGGTTTCCTCGATGTCGAGGTCGCTGCTGCCGCCCGCCGCATTTTTATGCCCGCCGCCACTGAAATGTTTTCGCGCAAAATCATTCACTGAAAATTCTCCCTTCGACCTGAACGACAACTTCACTCCTTCTTCGCGGTCGGATATGAGAGCTGCAAGCACAACATCGTTCAGCGAAAGGGCATAGTTTACCAGTCCTTCCATATCGCCGGCTTCGGCATTGAATTTGTTCTGGTCCTGTGCACTGAGAACAATGTATGCCGTGGAATATTCGGGGAGAAAGGTGAGTTTCCGGTACAGTGCATATCCAAGGAATTTGATCCTGTCGATGGAATTATTGTCATAGATCAGGCTCCCGACACGGGCAGTATCGGCCCCGAGGGCCATTAAATTGGCCGTGACGAAATGCACGTTCTGTGTTACGTTGTTATGTTTGAACTGTCCTGTGTCGGTCATAATTCCCGCATAAAGACATTCGGCAATCCCTTTATCGATCATTTCCCTGTCGCCCAGGCTTACAATAAATTCGTAGATAAGTTCGGCCGTGGCGGCGGCGTCGATACTCGACAATTCATAATCGGCAAAATGTTCCGGGTCGAGGTGATGGTCGATCAGGACCTTCTCCGCCTTGCTTTTCCGTATGACGTTTTCCATCGAATCGATCCTTTGCAGGGAATTGAAATCAAGACAGAAAATGATATCGGCTCCGTGGATCAGCAAATCGATTTCCTTTTTCTTCGTTTTGCTGAATATAACCACCTCATCGTTCCCTTCCATCCAGTGAAGGAATTTTGGGTAATGGGTCGGGCTGATCACGGTCACGCTGTGCCCTTTCTTGATGAGATATTTCCGGAGCCCAAGCGAAGATCCCAGAGCATCGGCGTCGGGATTGGTATGCGTGGTGATTACGATATTTTTCGGAGAGCCTAAAAATGTTTTTAAATCCTTGATTTCCAGCATTATAGAATCGATCTGTCCGGGTTAAGGATAGGAGCAAAGGTGGCAATAAAATGAGTAATATCAAAAGAAGATCCTGTGGCAGGAGGAATGCCGTAATCTTCCGGAAAAATTTTCAGCTTTGCTTAATAACGTTATTTTTGCATCTTCAAAAGAAAAATGTATGGCAGGGAAATTTACTTTTACAATGATCAAGCCGGACGCTGTTTCGGAGAGTCATGCCGGGGAAATTACAGGAATGATCGAAAAAGCGGGATTTGGTATCATCGCTATGAAAATGACCCGGCTTACCGTGGAACAGGCCGGCCGGTTTTATGAAGTTCATAAGGAGAGGCCATTTTATCCGTCACTTTGCGAATATATGTCATCCGGGAAAATTATTGCCATGGTCCTTCAAAAGCAGAATGCTGTGGAAGATTTCCGGAAGCTGATCGGCGCCACAAATCCTGCTGATGCCGCGGATGGCACGATCAGAAAATTATTCGCCAAATCGGTCCAGTCCAATGCTGTTCATGGATCCGATTCGGATGAAAATGCGATGAAGGAAGCGGGGTTCTTTTTCTCGGAACTAGAGATTTTCCGAAGCTAATCCCAAATAAGGTAATTCATTCCTCTAACGTGATCTCTGGTAAAAGACGAGATGCAGCTCTCCCCTTGTCCCGCTTCGGGCGGGATAAGGGGAGTTCCGTCAGGGGAGGGGATTATTTAACAATTCTTCATAAACATCCCTTGATCTTTTTTAAAGCTCTTTTGGGATTTTCAAAAACTTCTCCGTTATCGTTATGCTTAAAGCTTGCAGCGATTATTCAACGCGGTTGATTTTAAGTAAAATACAATAATTAAGTTAAAAAAATAACTGGAAAATTTATCCGCACCCCTAAAGGGACTCCCTCTCCCCCACAAGCTGGCCCGTCGCTAAAAATGTCTACCAGACATTTTTTTTACGCTCCGGCCCCTATCGTCGCACAAGGGGAGAGCGATTTGTTCTTATAACGAGCTTCCGGTGATCGACGAGAATGAATCGAGAGAATTATTCTATTAATGAAACTTTACAGGACATGTATGAATCAAGAAACTAGATTCCGGAATTAAACGGCTGCTTCCTGTGTCTCCGGATTCAGTTCAATCCAGAAATTATTAAATCCTTCCCCGATATAGATTTTGGCAATCTTCTGCTGCAATATTTCCAGGACAGCCAGGAAATTGTAGATGACAAGCATCCGCACGGGGCCGTCCGAAATGATTTCGAGGAATGAAAGCCTTCCCAGCCTTATCCTTCCCAGGAGGTATTCTTTTTGTTCTTCGATCGTATAGGGATACTGGATGACCTCGTGTACCGGTTTATTTGATTCGGCAATATAGCGGTCGACCGACCGTTCAAAAGCTTTCAGCAATTTGTATAGATCGATGTCCTGGAGCTCGGCTTCCACGTTGTTGAGCTCCGAAATTTTCCTGATCTCCCGGATGATATTACCGCGTTTTTCCTTCTGCAATGACTGTTCCTCCATAAACATCAGGTCGGAAACCACCGATTTGTATTTTTTATATTCCATGAGGTGCCTTACCAGATCTTCCCTGGGGTCGATCTCGTTCCCTTCCTCATCGAGAGCAGGCCGGGGAAGAAGCATTTTTGCTTTTATCCGCATCAGGGTGGCGGCGACCAGGATAAATTCGCTTGCGACTTCCAGGTTCAGTTCTTCCAGTCGGTGCAGGTAAGCCAGGAAATCGTCGGTGATCCTGGCTATCGGGATATCATATATATCAAGCTCATCCCTTTCGATGAAGAACAGGAGCAGATCAAAAGGACCTTCAAAATAGGGTATTTTAACCTCGAAACTCAATTGTTGAAAATATTATATTAGTTTTGCTGATTCTCAAATATATCACATATTTACCTGATTAAAACTGTCGATCTTGAAAAATCAGGTATAATCAGATTTGTGGTAAGAATCATGATGATAAGACAGGTGATTTTCAATTCAAGATATACCGTTTTCAAAGCTTCCAGATTGTATGATCATTCAGCCAGGTAATCTCTTAGCCTCTATCAACTCCCCGGGTGACTTAAAAAAACTCGAGCCCGCCCAACTGGTGCAGTTAAGCGCCGAATTAAGACAATATATTATAGATCATGTTTCGGTCTATGGAGGTCATTTCGGGGCAAGCCTTGGCGTTGTTGAACTTACCATAGCCCTGCATTATGTTTTTAATACGCCGGAAGACCTTCTGGTCTGGGACGTCGGCCACCAGGCTTACGGCCATAAGATCCTGACAGGAAGGAGAGACGCATTTCATACGAACCGGACATACAAGGGAATTTCAGGATTCCCGAAACGATCCGAGAGCGATTATGATTCTTTCGGTGTCGGGCACTCATCAACATCCATATCAGCCGCACTCGGCATGGCCGTAGCTTCCAAATACCTGAAGGATGACCAGCGACATCATATTGCGGTGATCGGCGACGGGGCCATGACGGGAGGTATTGCATTCGAGGCCCTTAACCATACCGGAGTAACCAACGCCAACCTGCTGATCGTATTGAACGATAATTGCATGTCGATCGATCCGAATGTAGGCGCCCTGAAAGACTACCTGACCGACATCACGACATCGCACGCCTACAATAAGCTCAAGGATGAAGTATGGAATATGCTCGGCAAGATCAGCCGGTTCGGGAAGAGTGCCCGCGACGTCATATCCAATATTGAAGGAAGCCTGAAGTCTTTCCTTTTAAGTCACAGCAACCTTTTCCAGTCATTCAATATCAGGTACTTCGGGCCTGTCGACGGGCACGATGTCGATCACCTGGTGCATATTTTCAAGGACCTGAAAAGTATACCGGGTCCCAAGATCCTGCATTGCATTACCGTAAAGGGAAAAGGATTTCCCCTGGCGGAAAAAGACCAGACGAAGTGGCATGCCCCCGGCTCATTCGATAAGATCACCGGAGAGATCCACGTAAAAGTATATGACAGGCCCCAGCCTCCAAAATACCAGGATGTATTCGGGAAAACGCTCGTTGAACTTGCCGGCCAAAACGATAAGATCATGGGCATCACGCCGGCAATGCCCTCAGGGTCGTCGATGAACATCATGATGAAGGAGATGCCGGGAAGGGCTTTCGATGTTGGCATCGCCGAGCAGCATGCCGTTACTTTTTCAGCAGGACTTGCCGTTCGGGGAATGATCCCGTTCTGCAACATTTACAGCACCTTTCTGCAGCGTGCCTACGACCAGGTCATCCACGATGTATGCATCCAGGACCTAAAAGTGGTATTTTGCCTCGACCGTGCCGGCCTGGTAGGCGCTGACGGACCAACGCACCATGGGGCCTACGATATCGCATACCTCAGGGCATTGCCGAACCTGATCGTTTCCTCACCCATGGATGAAGTTGAACTCCGGAACCTGTTGTATACCGCCCAGTCGGAAAGCGTTATTCATCCCATCAGCATCCGGTACCCCAGAGGCCAGGGTGTCCATGCCGAATGGAAGCAGGATATGAAGGAAATACCCGTTGGAAAAGGACGGGTAATCCGGGAAGGAAACGACATCGCAATTCTCAGTTTCGGGCATATCGGGAATTTTGCGGTTACCGCCTCCAGGGAACTTTTAAAATCAGGCATCGATGCAGCACATTATGATATGCGTTTCGTGAAGCCCCTGGATGCCGATATGCTTCACGAAATTTTCAACCGGTTCGATAAGATCATTACCATCGAGGACGGATGCCTTACCGGCGGGTTCGGGAGCGCAATTCTGGAATTCATGGCTGATCATCAGTATAAATCTTCCGTGTGCAGGATCGGTATCCCCGACCGGGTTGTTGAACACGGTGAGCCGGCCGACCTGTACCGGGAATGCGGCATGGATGTGGAAGGGATCAGGAAAGCCGTGGTTGCCATGCTTATGCCCGCCACCGGTGTGAAGTAATGGGAAATGGGATCTTTTATACCGATACCGGCTCGGGCCGCCCGGTAATTTTTATCCATGGTTATTGCGAAACCCATCATATCTGGGATGAATATTCGAGAAAGCTTTCCAAATCGCACCGGATCATAACCATCGACCTTCCCGGCTTCGGAAAGACGCCACTTCCCACGCATCCTTTCACGCTTGAGGACATAGCCGCGTCAATCCATGAACAGTTAACCATCCTTGGCGTCGGACAGCATGTAATGATTGGCCATAGCCTCGGCGGCTATATCGCCCTGGCCTATGTAAAAAAATTTCCCGATGAGATCAGGGGGTTCGGACTGTTTCATTCTTCGGCCCTGGCCGACACACCCGAGAAGAAAGAGACCAGGACAAAGCTTATCGATTTCATCTCGGAAAAAGGAGTGCCGCCGTTTATTCAAAATTTCATTCCCTCTTT
>DATDPY010000214.1:0-14691 GCA_035292565.1 Cyclobacteriaceae bacterium
CCTCTTCGAATTCCCCTAATTTTGTTTCTATCATATGGTTAAAGACTGTGGTTTTTATAATAAGTTACTAGATTGTAGAACTAATTTAATAAATATTTTTATATGTTATACAATTTAGTATCAAATATTTTTTCAGTTACATGTTAACACCCCGCTCCTCACATGTCATTTGCTGTTCCAGGTTACAGGTTACAGGTAGCAGGTTCCAGGTCACCCGCCTACCTGCCGAAATTTCGGTACTCCGGAACGAAAGAGGGCCACTCTTCACCCTTTACATACTGTTACATGTCGCTTGTTGCAGCTTTCAGGTTCCATTGAGGAAATCGGAATTGCCAATTGCCAGATAGTTGACTGGCGACTCGTTGACTGGTTGACTGGTTGTAATCTGCTTCATAACAATCTTTCTTTCAACTTACGGCTTGTTAAAATAGCAAGATTCATATTCCAGATTCCATCGGTTTAATTTTGGATTTCGAAATTGCCAACTGCCTTTTGCCAACTGCCTGCTGGGTCGAAGGATTGACGGGCCAGAGCCGTGTACTTGTTACGGACATCGAAATTGCCAACTGCAAATTGCTTATTCCTCCCTGCCAACTTCCTGATATGAATATCTTGCATAAAGACGGATTTCCATGGTCTACCATTCAGATCAGACCTCTGGCCGCCTATCTCTTACATCGTACTTCAGACAACTTTAAAGGATCCCGTAAGTACTATATAAAAAAGAATCCGTTTAATCCACGAGATCACGTCCTGATCGTCTCCAATCCGTGCCCTCCCGGTCCTCTCTCCGAGCGGCGCAGCAGGATGGCAAAAAATAATCCGAGAAATCCGAGTATCGAAAATATCCACATGCCCAGGGAATAACCGCCGGGATTACTTTCCCCCGCTCCGGTAATGTCATTGGCATATCCGATCGTCCAGTTGAAAGCAAAAAATCCGATCTGCTGGACCAGGGTCATCAGGGCATAACCGGTGCCAAGCCTTTTCTGATCAACGATATAAGCGACCGAGGGCCACATCACTGCCGGGATTAGCGAAAAGGAGATGCCCATCATGATAACAGGTACCCACAGGCTTACCTCCGTATAAGCCATGATGAGGTATACCGGCATCAGCAGTACCGACCCGAACATCATGAACAACGACCGCCTTCCAACCTTATCAACTAAAAGTCCGAAAAGGGGCGTGGCAATCATGGCCGAAAGGGGAAGGATGCTGTTAAAGAATCCTGCCGATTCCCTGGCCATATCCGGCGGAAGCGAACCGAAATGCGTATGCATGAAAAACTTTACTGCAAAAGTCCTGAAGGGGAATATGGCCGAATAAAATGTAATGCACAGCCCCGTGATAAGCCAGAATGAGCGGCTGAACCTAAGTCCTTGCCTGACATCAAGTTTGTCTGTTTCCCCCGCCTTCCCAAGTTCATATTTTGTTTCTGTGCTTTTCTCCAGCCAGTAATAGAACGCTGCTCCAACCACGCATATAAGCCCTGCTGCAATGGCGATCATCATGGGTCCATGAAGGCTGGGGTCGTTATCGGTGCCCTTCGGATAAAAAGCCCAGGGTGCCCACGAAGGGGAATTATCCGCGGCGACCGAAGCCAGCCGGGCTATGGTAAGGTTTATTCCGAATGCAAAGCTGAGCTCCTTCCCTTTAAACCATTTGGCGAGGGCGGTCGTGATCGCCACGATGAGGGATTCGGCGCCCAGTCCTAAAAGCGCCCTGCCGGCTAGAATAATTCCCAAACTTTCATTGATGCCCGTCAGCACGGCGCCCGCCAGACAGAGAACCGAAAAAATAAAAATCGATTTCCTGGTTCCGATCCGGTCGATGATCACCCCGCCGATCAGCAATGTCAGAACCGCGGCGACGCTGTAGCTGGAATTAAGCCATCCCAGGTTCTGGTCGGAAAAGCCAAGCTGTTTGCTGAATATATCGGCAAGCGGGTTAATGGAATCATAAATATAATAATTGCCAAGCATCGGCAGGCTTACCAGGAACAGGGCGAACCACCGTAACATAGTTCCGGGTCGCGATTCGGGAATAGCTGTTCCATACCGACTGTTGTTAGAAACCATTTCTGCCCCTGAAAGATATACGGTTAATTTTTTTGGAATCGTAATATAAGCTGGCTAAGGTAAATAAATACGGTAAAATCTGAATATCTTTTTATACACGGCGAAATTAATTAGGATAAAAAATTGCCCGGAACTTAAGTCCCGGGCAATTAACTCATTGTGGTCGACTATTGTTAATAATCACCGGAATTTTACACTGAAACTCAAGTTAATTACATTCTGAATAATAAGCCGGTATATCAAGAAATTATCTAACTCTCTTCTTTTAACCGCCTGCGCCTTTTCAACTCAGCTTCGGTAGGCTCGTCCAGAACAAATGAGCCCATTACCAGGTCGCCGGCCGGCTCGTAGGTGGAAATAATTACTCCGGTCGAAGAGACTTTGGAATCCACCAGCTTCAGTCCCTGTGCCTTCGACCCTTCGGCAAACAATCGCTTCCCGGTACCGATCATAACCGGAAAAACCCAGGTATAAATTCTCTCGATCAGGTCATTGGCCAGCAGCGTCTGGATCAGTTTTCCGCTTCCGTGAACCCACAGATCGTTGCCATTCTCAGATTTTAATTTTTTAAGTCCGGCAACAATATCCCCTGTCACCAATCGCGAATTCTTCCAGTCCAGTTCCATAGATTTTCCAGAAACTACATACTTAACGGTTTGATTGAACCTGTCGGCCACCGGATCATTTTTTATATACGGCCAGTGGGCGGCAAATATCTCGTAAGTCCGTCTTCCCAGCAACAGGTCGAAAGGTTGTTGCATGAACCCATCCATCAGGTTCCCCATCATCTCATCCCAGTAGTGGAACGACCAGCCGCCCCATTTAAAACCATTGACCGGATCCTCTTCAGGTCCGCCCGGGGCCTGTAGTACGCCATCGAGCGTGATAAAGGTGGTGGTGATTATCTTTCGCATATTTCTTTTAATGATTTATGATAATATGTTTCCTCTATTTATTTTCTCCAGCTTGTCCGGTCCAGCTTACCGATCCGCTTTCCCCGTTCAGAAAAGGTAAGACTGTTTCGGCCAGTCTGGGTGAAAAAAATATATCGTAATGGGTCTGGTCAGGAAGGATGGCAAGACGGTTTTGTGACATGTTCTCACGCTGCCATCCGGCATCTTTCAGACCGCCGCCCAGAAGCTGATAAAATTTCACGATATGTTCGGGCCGGTACATATCGCTGTCGCCAAACACAAGCATAACAGGCATCTTAAGTTTTTTGACATCCTCCGACCAATCATACGGCGTTCGCATCAATTCCCCCATACGGTCGAGAAGCTTCGGGAAATCCTCAGGGTTGGGCGCCACGGCCATATAGGATATGTACATCGGAGTTTCTTTCATGTATTCAGCCATCGCTGCTCCTACCTGCGCCTGCATCGGCAGCATTTCGGGATAAAATCCGTCCCGGGCATAACCCGCGGAAACGAGCGCCAGCCGGCGGACCATTTCAGGATGTTGTGCGGCGAACCTGAAACCTACACCTCCGCCCATTGAATATCCCAGCACATCGACCTGATTATACCCGAGATGTTTCAATATCACAGCCATGTCGTCTCCCATATCGATAAGGCTGACTGGGCGGTTGCCAAGCACTGTGCGTCCATGGCCATAAAGATCAACGGCGATGATTTGCCTGCCAACGGAAAGTCGGGGAAGAAGCGGTTCGAACATTCCGATATGCCCGAGTCCCCCATGCAAAAGCAGCAAGGGTTCACCCTCGCCGCGGACTTCATAATAGTAGTTGACCCCATTCGCTTCAACATAACCGCTCCTTACGTCTGGCCCCGGTTTTGCGAGGCTTGATATTGCGATAACGGAAATTGCCAGGATACCGAAAGCCAACGTTTTAGCATGCGTGTAATTTTTTTTCGTTTTCATAAAGATTGGATTGTGTGTATGTGTATATGTTTATTTTTTCCGGACGAAATTCAGCTACCGGATAGAGCGTTATTATTGATTGAATGCTTTTTCCAGATCGGCGATTATAATTTTTTTCATTTTAAGCATCGATTGCATCACATTACCCGATTTCTTCGGATCCTTATCTCCTAACATTTGGTTCAATTGTATGGGTACGACCTGCCAGGAAACTCCAAACCGGTCCTTCAGCCACCCGCACATGCTTTCCTGTCCGCCGTTTGAGGTCAGCTTTTCCCAGTAATAATCCACCTCCTTTTGCGATTCACAGTTCACCACGAAAGAAATCGACTCGTTGAATTTGAACTGCGGACCCGCGGACATCAGCACAAATTCCTGGCCCATTAACTCGATGGAAACCACATCCACCGTCCCGGAAGGCGTATCCTCAAATTTGTCGCCGCCCTTAATTTTTGAACCTGGAAATATTGAAGTATAAAACTTTGCCGCTTGCCTGGCTTCCTTGTCGAACCATAGAAACGGGGTGATTTTTTGTTTGTATTGATCGGTATTCATGATTGATAATGGTTTAAATATTTCCATAAGATTCAAAAATAGACGTTTGCCTTCAATATTTTAAACCGTAAAAACGCCAATATTAGGGGCAAATTGCGCCATATACCATGATAATTCCTTTTTAGAGGCGCGCATGAATTTTTATTTAACCGCTTGGGGGTTGGATCTTTCCTTCTTTTAATGAATTGCCAAAACACAACCCTTCAATTTTTTGATCATTTTGTATTTAACGGGTTATTAAAATGCAACTCCTCCAGGGTTAATGAACATTCAGCTTTTGCCCGATATAGATTAAATGTAGTCGGTGAACTTTCAACAATGAATCGTAAATATGACATTCTGAAGCAGGATGTTGGATATCGGAGATCGGAGGCCTGGGTCAGATGACGATAATAATTTACTCGTCTTATGACAATGTTCCATTGCCCGCTAAAACGACCGGCTTGAATCTTCTTTCAGCCTCCAAACCCTGAGATAGTCAATGTAAAAGGTTGCAGGAAGATCGGCAGGATCGGGCAGTCCTGCCCAGGATTCCATGATCTCACAAGCGAACATGATATGAAGTGCGGTGGTATAATAATCGTTATTGCGCCTGTGAACTTCCTTCCCATCGACATACCAGATCATCTCCGACGGAGTCCATAAAAGGGCATACACATGAAAGTCCTCATAAAAATCAAAGGGCATCACCGGGGCAGAGCTTTTATCGGGTAAACCCGGAAAAGGATCCCTCACCAGGGATTCAACATAGGGCGTTGCATTCCTGTGCACGGTGGCAAAACAAACCCTTTCGAGTTCCTTAATTGTAGGTTTCCCGAAAACCTCGAATATATCTATCTCCTCCGAAAAGCTTCCTTTCTGGTATTTTTTGTCTTCGTTGAGGGGATCATACAGCCAGAAGGCATTGCATACGCCCGCTTTCATCGATTTGCACCGGGCCTCAAAATAACCATACCGGATCCGGTCTTTGCTTTTCACCGTTGCGGTTGTAAACTTATCGAAGCCGCGTACCTTGTTTTCGACCGAGGTTTTTGCCGGATCCTGCTCCTTTGCCGTAAGCAGGAGCATCCCGCCCTTCACCCATACATTTTCACGGGAAAAATAGGCGGGCTTCCGCCCATGCCAGAAAGGATTGAAATCCCACCACTTTGTGTCATCAAGCTTTCTTGCGTTGAACTCATCGCTATGCTCCTTGTCGAGAACCCATCCTTCACCCATAGGGCACGGAAAAACATTTTCACCCTGGGCAAATATTTCACTCAGAGTAAAGCTTAAAATAAAGACAACTACGGTCATTAATTTGATTTTCATACCACACGAATATTTTATTCAAAATACAAAAGAAAAAACCATTCCGCAGAACTTTCAGTAATATTCAACTAATTTTATTTCTTGATCCGTGTAATCCGGATAAATATGCCCAGGATCATTTTAACATGCTTTCTGATCTTATCGATTGTAAATTATTCCTGCCAATCGACATTGATATATACCAGGGCACAGAAGCCGAAAATTGAATTGTCATCACCGGGGGATCGCATCTACTTCGTGAGCCGGACGGGTGAAATTACAGCCGAGGAGGGAAGAAAAGCAGCGCAGACTTACCCGGAAACCTATAATATTTTCCTTAAAAACCTGGACCTGGATTTTCGTAACCGCTTGTATATTACCCTTATTGCGCCGGACACGTCCGAATTCATGAATAACTTATTGGGAATGAAAGTCCTTGTCACAACTGAAAATGACAGATTAAGCTGGGAAGAAAGTATTTCGCCTTTACCCGATTCTTTGGTCAGCGGAATTTTCTCGCGTGGAAAAACGAAATACCTGCTGATCCTGGATTACTACAGCTTTTTCAGCGAAAAAAATACGGAAACGGTTGAGAATGAAGATGGCTCCATATCCAGTACAGCTTATCATGCCATGTTCAGTACAGCCACGTTATCGCTTTACCGAAGCCCGGGAATCCTGGCAGATCGGTCCGCTGTCAATATTTCCGGTCCCCTGGCTGAAAGTGCCTCCCTTGATCCATTTGGTATTTTATCAATCGGTCCGTCCGGCAGGAGGTTCCTGAAAGTTGCCGGGCAACAGGCTGAAGCTTTATCCTTTGCCTACCTGGATCTCTATTTTCCATCCGAGAGGAGGTTCATGGAAAATTATTATACGACCAAAGAATTTAAGTCCATAACACCATTGATGAAGAATATGGAGTTGGGGAAGGCGAACCTCCTTTTACACCAGCTTTATCCACGGGCCGAGCCGGTTTCCGCAAGGAGAATTGCCTGGAATATTTATATCGTGAATAAAGCATTGGGAAATGATGATGAAGCCGAGTTGTGGAAACATAAGGCATTGACCAACTCCGATTAAACGGCCCGAAAACCGCTTTTTTTTATTTATTTTCTTATGATCACCGGAAAGCTTATATTTAAAGAATACTCTAAACTTATCCTATTATGAAAAAGGCTTTCTTGTTTCTCAACTGGGTGTTAATCGTCGGACTGCTTTTAATCAATTTCACATCCTGTAATAAGGAAGAAGAAACTGCACAGGACAATTTGATCGGGACATGGACAATTTCCGATGTGACGCTCGATACAGATATCGGAGGCAAAACTGTGATCCAATATTTTGTGGAAGTATTAGGATTCTCTGAAGCCGATGCCGCCACATATTCCGCTATATTTGATGCGGCTTTAGAAGAGTCATTTTCGGGTACTGTTGAGATCAAGTCAGACAATACGTACATCACCACAATCGACGGCAACACAGATACCGGGACCTGGGAACTGAGTTCGGATGGGAAAAAACTCACCCTGGATGGCGGTACTGCCGACGAGGCGATTTTCGACGTAATATCTCTTACCAAAAATTTATTGCATATCAATTTCACAGAAACTCAGACTGAAGATCTTAATGAAGACACGGTTCCGGAAACGATAACTATGGAAGTGGATATGACCCTGACCAAGTAGTCGACAGGATATTGCTAATTATATTTATCCATATTTGCTCAGCCGGTATTTTTTCCACAAATAAAATAATATTGACGGGAACCGGGGATAAGTACATCCACGGGTTCTTTCGTGCCTTTCGAACAACCTATTTTCCGTTTGTGTAAATGCTTGAAAAACGCAGGAAACTTTAAATCTTTTTTTTGTTTCCTACGTTTATTGCAGATAGGTTTGCAGCCATGAATACGGAAATCAACAACATCCTGGAAAAAGTAACCGCCATGTACCTCAGGTATGGGATCAAGAGCGTAACCATGGATGATGTTGCGCGTGATCTGGGAATCTCCAAGAAAACCCTCTACCTGTATTTTTCGGACAAGAACGACCTGGTGAAGAAGGTCATCGATAAGGAAATTGAAAGGATCCATAGGGGATTTAATGAAATCATCCGCCAAAACCTGAATGCCATTGATGAGATCCTCGAATTCAACAAAATGGCTTCGCGGGTCATTAAAACGCACAGCTCGACAGCACTTTACGATTTGAAAAAATATTACTCCGATCTGCACGAAAATATAATCCGGATTTGGAGAGAAAATATGTATGATATGATCTTGAAAAACCTTCGAAAGGGGAAAGTACAGGGGCTGTTCAGGAAGGATTTGAATGAAGAGGTAATAGCCAAGCTGCATGTTTCCAGGCTATTGGTGGCAACCGATAACGATCTGTTCAGCCACGAAGAACTTGTATCCCATGAGGTTGCGAGGGAAATGTATATATACCATATCCATGGCATCGCCAATGCCAGGGGACTTGAAATCCTCGAAAAAAGCCTGAAGAAAAATGAAATTAATATTTAATAAATATGTACTCAAGACATTCGCTTTCCCGGGAGAAATGGTTCTTTTACCGGTTTTCCAGGTAGGTTCACCGGTTATAAGAAATCCCTGTTATAATCTTTACGTAAATATGACTGGTGTCTATAATTCATTAGGATGAAATAAAAACCCATATGACTATGAATCGCAAGACCTTTTTACTTTCATTAACGCTCATCTTTTCCGTTGTCCGCATAAGGGCCCAGGAGATCAAACCGGCCACGGCGGATATGATGCGATTTTCCCTTCAGCAGGCCATTGAATATGCTCAAAAAAACAGCCTGAACGTGAAAAATGCCGCCCTTGATATTGAATCCACGAAAAAACAGGTTTGGGAATATACGGCCATGGGTCTGCCGCAGGTTAATGGAAATGCCACATATACGAATCTATTTAATGTTCCCGTTATGCCATTCGGATCACAGTTTGATCCCAACAGTTTGCCTGACGATGTGGCTCTTACCAAAGATGATATCCTGGGAGCCATGAGCCCTCCCATTTTCATTGAGCTTGGCGTCAAGGAAAATATTCAATATGACGTATCTGTCAATCAACTGATTTTCAGCGGACAGTACATCGTCGGCTTGTATGCCATGAAAACTCTGAAACAGTTGTCGGACCAGGCCCTGATGAAATCGAAGTTCGATGCCCGGCTTTCCGTCTCACAGTCCTACTATCTGGTCCTGGTATCTGAAGAGGGTTTGAAGATTCTTCAATCAAGCCTTGAATTGATCAATAAAACCCTCGATGATATGACGAAAATGAACCAGCAGGGATTGATCGAGGACACGGATGTTGACCAGATCCGGGTGAACAAATCCAACGTGGAAAACCTGCTGCGTTCGACTACGGCACAATCGGAATTGGCATACAGGCTGCTTAAATTCCAGATGGGCCTTGACTTACATCAGCCGATATCCCTGACCGACAACCTCAATATGCTGATCCAGGCAGGGAATTTCCAGGTTCAATCCTATGTTGACTTCAATATCAATAATAACATCGATTACCGGATGATGCGAACTTCGGAAACCCTTGCCATGCTGAATTTCAGGAAAGAAAAGTCCACCGCCCTCCCAACCGTCGGGGCTTACTACAGGCATCTCGAACTTGTAAAAACACCCCAATTCAATTTCAATTTTCCCGACTTGCTTGCCGTAAACCTGACTGTACCGATTTTCACCAGCGGCATGTATATGGCCAGGGTAGCGAGAGCCAGGATAGCACTTGAAAAGACTGAAAATCAGCGGGAAATGCTGGAACAGGGGCTGAATATCAATTATGAACAATCGAAAATAAATTTTGACAGGGCGCTGAATGATTATCTGAACCTGAAACAAAGCATGGAACTCTCGGATAAGATCTACAAGAAAACCCTCTTAAAGTATAGTGAAGGTGTATCCTCGAGCCTCGAACTTACCCAGGCGCAGAACCAGTTCCTGATGACACAATCGGGTTACTATAATTCAATATTAAACCTTTTTAACGCCCAGACGGCATTGGAACGTCTGCTGGCGACCGAATAACCGTTGCAACTTAAAAGATAAAATAAGCCATGAAATTAAAATATTTCCTCTCATTAATTCTGATATCAGCGCTTGCCTGCGGTCCCGATAAGCAGGATGAACTTGCCAAATTGCGGAAACAGCAAAGCGAAATTTCACAAAGGATCCAGAGCCTTGAATCCGATACTTCTGTTGCCTCCATAGCTGCAGAAAACAAAGCAAAGCTTGTGGCGGTGAAGGAGGTCGTACCGGTGCAATTCAATCATTACATCGAAGTACAGGGAAGGCTGGACGGTGATCAAAATGTTGGCATCAGCCCCCAGGCGCCAGGAAAACTGGAATCCATTCTTGTCACCGACGGCCAAAATGTTACCAAGGGACAATTGCTGGCCAGGGTAGATGACGACGTGGTACAACAACAGCTTAAACAATTGCAGACCAATCTCGAATTCCTGACTGAAGTGTACGAGAAACAGAAAAGACTTTGGGAACAGAATGTCGGTTCGGAGGTACAATACCTTGGAGCGAAAACGAACAAGGAATCCATGGAACAGCAGATAGCCACGGTGAAGAACCAGATCAGTATGATGCATATCGTATCCCCGGTCAGTGGGACGATGGAAGAGATCCTGGTGAAGGAAGGGCAGTTCGTAAGCCCCGGATTTCCCATTATGCGTGTGGTGAACTTTGAGAGATTAAAAGTAGTTGCCGATGTATCCGAATCCCATTCAATGAAAATCAAAGAGGGTGATAAGGTACTGATCTACTTCCCCGATATTCAACAGGAGGTTGAAGCTGTTGTGAGTTTTTGCAGCCGTTACATCAATCCTGCCAACAGGTCGTTTACGGTTGAAGCCCGGATCAATAAGCGGATTCCCGGACTGAAAGTAAATATGGTGGCTGTCCTGAAGATCAACGATTACAGCGCGGCCAACTCCATCATCATACCGGTAAACCTTATTCAGAACGACAGGGACGACCTGGTGGTATACGTTGCCCATGCCGAATCGGATCCTATAGCCAGGAAAATTCGTGTGGTCACCGGCGTGACTTACGAAGGAATGGTTGAGATACTAGAAGGGTTAAAACCAGGCGATAAGCTGATCAATGTAGGATACCAGGACATCGAAGACGGCGAAGCAATCAGGTTTTAATTCATCAGATAAAGATATTCGGCTTTTATGGAACCAAAACCAAAAGAATTCGGGCCCACAAGTTGGGCAATAGATAATAGAACCAGCATATATGTGCTTTCACTTTTTCTTGCCTTGTTTGGTATCATAAGTTATGTCTCGATTCCCAAGGAGCAATTCCCGGAAATTGTCATCCCATACATTTTCGTCACGACAGTTTATCCGGGAACGTCTCCCAGCGATATGGAGAACCTGGTGACGAAACCGCTGGAAAAGAATCTTAAATCAATCAACGGCGTAAGGACGATCAATAGCAATTCCATCCAGGATTTTTCATCCATCGTTGTGGAGTTCCGGACAGGGATCGACGTGTCAGAGGCCAAGCAAAAGGTGGAAGATGCGGTGAACAAAACAAGGTCCGAACTTCCAAACGATTTGCCGATCGACCCGTCGGTGGTAGAGATAGATCTGTCGGAAATCCCGATCATGTATATCAATATCTCCGGTAATTATCACCTCGAACAGCTTAAAAAATACGGGGAAGAGCTTCAGGACCTGATCGAAAGTCAGCCGGAGATCACCAGGGTGGATATCGTCGGCGCCCTTGACAGGGAAATCCAGATCGATGTGGATATGTTTAAAATGCAGGCTGCAAGCGTAACTCTGAGCGATATTGAAAGGGCGGTTGCAAGCGATAATCTGACCATCGCCGGTGGTTCCATAGGGATGCACGGCATGACCCGTTCCATCAGGGTTGTAGGAGAATTTACTGCCATCGATGATCTTAAAAACATCATTTTCACATCGGCAAGTGGCGCCATCATAAGACTCACCGATATCGCCAGAATCACGGATGGATTTAAAGAACAGGAAAGCTATGCCCGGTTAGATCTTCAGAACGTAGTTACGCTGAATGTGATCAAGAAAAGCGGACAGAACCTGCTTGACGCATCGGATAAAATAAAAGCTTCGATTGAGAATCTTAAGCAAACTTCCTTCCCCGATGACCTGAATGTGGTCATTACCGGTGACCAGTCGAGGTATACAAGATCCTCCTTAACGGACCTGAACAATACGATGATCATTGGTTTTATCCTGGTCACCGTTGTTCTTATGTTCTTCATGGGCCTGACCAATGCTTTATTTGTCGGACTGTCAATTCCCCTTGCCATGGCGCTGTCCTATATCTTTTTGCCCTTCATTGGTTTTACTATGAACATGCTTGTGATGTTCTCGTTCATATTTGCCCTGGGTATAATTGTGGACGACGCGATTGTGGTCATTGAAAATACACACAGGATCTTCAAGAAATCCGGCATGGATATCACCAGGTCCGCCAAATATGCGGCCGGCGAAGTGTTTGTCCCGATACTTTCAGGAACATTGACAACCCTTGCGCCGTTTTTCCCACTCGCCTTCTGGCCAGGCACTACGGGAAAGTTCATGTTCTTCATACCGGTTACGCTGATCATTGCATTATTTGCATCTCTGATCGTTGCTTATCTCCTGAACCCGGTTTTTGCAGTATCTTTTATGAAACACGATGATGACGAGGCGGTTTCAAAACATCAGAAGAGGCCATTTTTCCTGGGCGGAATTTTTATCGGCATAGCCTGCTTGTTTTATATCCCGGCATTTATGGGATTTTCAAGCTTCGGGATCCCCAATTTCATCATGTTTTTAGCACTCATATACCTTGCCCATAACCTTTTCGGATATAAATTGATCCGGAAGTTCCAGCATATTTTCATCCCGGGCACTCTCAATCTCTATGAAAAGACATTGAGATGGATGCTCATTGGGAATCGCCCGTATTACCTGCTTGGCGGTTTGATCCTGGCTCTTCCCTTGATGTTCTTCCTGACAGGGCTTCGTTCACCCAAAGTAGTATTTTTCCCCGAAGGTGAACCGAATATGATCAACGTATACATCAAGATGCCGATAGGAACTGATGTAGAGGTTACCGACTCCATTGCAAAAATTGCGGAATCAAGGGTACTTGGAGTACTTGGTGAGAAAAATCCGGTCGTTGAATCCATGGTAACCAACATTGCCCTGGGAGCATCTGAAAATGTTTTCGACCAGGCCACCATAACATCCAATAAGGCAAAGATCACTGTCAACTTCGTGGAATATAACAGGAGAAATGGGGTGAGTACAACGCCGTTCCTGCAAAATTTCAGGGATGCCCTCGCCAACATTCCCGGGACGAATATCACCGTCGACAAGGAAGCGATGGGGCCGCCAACGGGTAAGCCGATCAATATTGAATTTTCCGGGGAAGATATTGCCGAAATTGCCACAACCATGCGCCGGTTCACGCATTATGTAGATTCGCTGGGAATACCAGGAATTGAAGAACTGAAAACAGATTTTGAAACCAGCAAACCCGAACTGGTCATTGACATTGACAGGGAACGCGCCAACCGCGAAGGATTATCCGCCGGTCAGGTGGGAATGGAAATCAGGACGGCCATCCTTGGGAAAGAAATCTCGAAATTCCGGGAAGGCGAGGATCAATATCCGATCCAGCTTCGTTACAGCGAATACGAGAGAAAACATATCGACAGGCTGATGGCGTTAAAGATCACCTTCCGGGACATGAATACCGGGATGCTGCGACAAATTCCTCTTTCCGCTGTTGCCAGGGTAAAATACCAGAACACTTACGGAGGCATCACAAGGATTGATGTTGAACGTAATATCACAGTCTATTCCAATGTCCTGACCGGATTTACGGTAACCGAGATCAATGCGCAACTGATGGATGCCATCAATTCATTTCCAAAACCTTCCGGGGTGGAAATCAAGCTTACGGGTGAACGGGAAGATCAGCAGGAATCCTCCGCCTTCCTGGGAAAGGCCATGTTGATTTCCCTGGCGCTGATCCTGTTTATCCTGATCACGCAGTTCAATTCCATCGGACGGACCGTAATTATTCTTTCTGAAGTTTTGTTCAGTGTTATCGGCGTATTACTGGGATTCTTCATTTTCAATATGACGTATTCCATCATCATGACGGGGATGGGAATTGTTGCTCTAGCCGGTATCGTTGTGAGAAATGGGATCCTCCTGGTTGAATTTACCGATGTACTGAGGAAGCGCGGCGTTGAATTCAAGGAAGCCATTGTGCAGGGCGGGAAGACGAGGATTACACCTATCTTGCTTACGGCGACAGCGGGAATTCTCGGGCTTGTACCCTTGGCGATGGGTTTGAACATCAATTTCGTAACCTTATTTACGGAATTGAATCCACAAATGCACATCGGCGGAGACAGCGCTGCATTTTTCGGGGCCCTGGCCTGGACGATCGTATTCGGCCTGGCCTTTGCCACCTTCCTTACATTGATTTTCCTGCCGGTAATGTATTATATTCTTTATCACAAAAGAGCCGCAAAGGAAGTTGCCACCATACAGCCGGGAACTGAGCTTGATACGCTGGTTTAATAAAAATTAAAATTAATAATGTAAAGCCGGTTCCAAATGCCGGCTTTTTTTATTTAACCGCATAGAGTGCTGAACCCTTACGGGTCGCGAAGTTAAAAACAAAAAAATAATTCGAAATAAAATCCTACGGCTGATACTCCCATAAATCTCTTGTGTTGATATGAGCGCTGTCGGTCCCGGTGCCGTTGTATCCGTTTTTTCCCGTGGCGACTCCCACCGCCCCGTTTCTTGGTGTTCCGCCGAAATCTTCCCTCTTC
>DATDPY010000215.1:0-7131 GCA_035292565.1 Cyclobacteriaceae bacterium
TTCAGCGCAATTTTCTTTTCACCGATCTTGTAAAGGCTGTCGATCATCCAGAAAGTGCAGATGATAAATGCCGATTTCGGGGTGCCGAAATCATCCTTGTTCCTGTACCGGTACATGAGCCCATCCCTGCATAAATTTTTATAGATGGCCCGCACGGTGCTTACATACCTGGGATCATCGGCCCGGCAATAACCCACTTTTTCCTGGAGAAGGAGTGAGGCATCAAGAGTTTTGCTTCCATAAAACTGCGTATAAGCTTTCCTTGATTTATTCCATCCATTCTTCTCTATGTCGGACCTGATCTGGTCCCTGAGGTTCTTCCAGGGTGTAATGAATTCATGCCTGCCAAGCATTTCAGCGATCTTAACGCCCCGGTCGGCTGCTACCCAGGATAGCACCTTTGAAAACACGAAGTGTTTCCGTGCTTTACGTATCTCCCAGATTCCCCTGTCGGGCTTATGCCAGCTATGGGCAACCGTCTGCATGATGAATCGTACGGTAGTCCAGAGTTCTTCGCTTTCATTTAACGAAGTTGGATAGTAGCGGTAACCTGTATAGATCAGGTCCATCAACACGCCGTAAATGTCGTTCTGTTTCTGTAAATATGCGGCATTCCCGATCCGTACCGGCTTTGAATTTTTATACCCGCTAAGATGGGTCAGTTTTTTTTCATCCAGTTCCTTCTCTCCCCTGATCCCATACAGGATCTGCAGCGTGTCGGCTTTATGGATCATCGTATTGAGAAGAAAGCGCAGGAATTCCCTGGCGGTATTATCATGGCTGATTTCGCGGAGAGTCTGAATGATCATGGATGCATCCCTGAGCCAGCAATACCTGTAGTCCCAATTCCGGGTTTCACCGATACTTTCAGGAATCGACGTAGTAACGGCCGCGATCACTGCCCCGGTTTTCTGGTAGGTAAGGAGTTTAAGTGTGAGGGCGCTGCGCACGATATCTTTCTGGTACATGGCATGGTCCCTGGTCCGGTTAATCCAGTTCATCCAATAAACTTTTGTCCGTTCCATCTCCAGAATCACCCTGTCGATATCAAGAGATATGAGTTTCTGATGATAACTAACGGTGAGGAATTCATAGTTGACAAGGGTCACGGAATTCCCCTCCAGGATATCAGAAAACCTGAGGCTTGAATAAAGATATACCGAATGGTAATCGCCGCTTGTCGTGAAACTTTTTATATATTCCCTGTTGATAATGCTTCGTGTCGCTCCCCTGGCATAATTCAGCCTGGGATTATAAATGATTTTTATCCTGGGTTTCCCGGACAACACCCTGATCAGCCTGTAAATTTCAGGAGGCTGAAAATAAGTTCTTTCATCGACATGGTAATAGGGCATGAAATCAAGGACCTCAAATGCTCCGGTAGCGGTCTCAAAAACAGTGCGCAGTATATTCGTCCGGTCGACATAGGATTGAAATATATCCTTATGGTCTTCCGCGATGATGCTTAATTCCCCGCCTTTACGTTCATCAAGGATTTTGGCAAATGCAGACGGGGAATCAAAATCGGGAAGACAACACCAAACAATCGAACCTGTATTGGTGATTAATGCAGCGCTCCGGCAATTCCCGATTATTCCTAACTGAGAGATTTCAACCATTAATGCAAATAATAAACATGAATATATTCAATTTCCATAATATAAAACAGGAACAAACTGGTTCAAGCCAGGCAAATTAGCCGAAGGAAGATCCGGAAAATATATTCATCGTCAATTTTGGAATGAGGATAATCAATTGTGCGCTACCGCGTAATGATCATCTTCTTCGCGTCGGCAAAATTGTTATCGACCGTGAGCGTATAAACATAGATGCCGCCGGACAGGTGTCCGGTATTCCATGACAATTGATAATTTGAGATCTCTTTTTGCTCGCTGACAAGGGTTTCGATCTCCTGGCCGAAAATATCATATACCCGGATCACCACATATCCCGGCGTTTTAATCGAGTAAGGAATGATGGTAACATCATCGGTAGGATTGGGAAAATTTTGTTGAAGAATATTTCTCTCGATAGCATTCGAGAAATTCTGCATGCCAGGCGTCCCGTTTTGATATGACACCGCCCAGCTTTTCGGAAGGTCATTATCCATTTGCGGGCTGATGAGTTCCAGGGTCGGTCCCGAACCATCGGGGCTCTCCGGCCATGGTCCGTCATCATCATACCTGACCGAATCGATCAGACTGCTGTCGGGAGCGTAAAGCCTGATGACCTCGCCGGCATTGCTCAGGCCGAAACCCAGGTTGCCGAAGCGGTTTTTGATTTTCACGAAAACCTCATCGAAAGCATGCTGGTCCTCACAAAGTACAAGGTACCCATAAGGACCGATTTCAAGGCCCTTCGGGAATTTGAATAGATGAGAATCATCTTCGTCCTGTAAGTACCATCCGGTGAGATCAACGAACTCGTTTTTTTGATTATATAATTCCAGCCAGTCGGAAGGATCGGGATCGTCGGGGGAATGGTAATTGATCTCATTGATCACCAGCGTCTGGTCTTTCCCGTTCACTTTAGTAAAATGGGCTGTCAGGACAAGGTCTTCCGAAGGGGTGATCTCAAGGACAGACGATTTATTCCTGGTCGCCGGCTGACCGATGGGATTATAATCCCAGTATGCGAACCTGTAGCCGAGCGCGGGGATGGCTTTAATGATCATTGGCACATCTTTGAAATAATCGCCGGAATGCTGCATGCCCGGCACCACCTGTTTATTGATCTTAATAATCCCGGCCTGCGGATCGTCGGAATGAATGGTAAGGTGCATCATGGACCACGGCAAACCGAAATATTCCATTACATGCTGTCTGGACGGTTCTGGCCTTCGCCTCGCGAACCTTCTCATCCTTTCGATATTTTCCTCCCATTCATCGATGGAATTGAATGTTGGCCTGATCCAGGATTCCGGGTAAGGTACCATTTGTCCGCCCCATCTTTCAATATGCCTCGGGATCTCCGGGGCGATATTCTCCTTCATGCTGTCGATAAAGTGGATGATCCTCGACGGCAGAAATGTTGTATTCATATGCCAGGCATACCGCTGGATAAATTCATTTCTGAATGTTTCGTTCTCCAGTAATTTTCTGAACAACAAAGTAGACCAGGGCGGATTGGGCCAGTTGCATTTGCAATTTGGGTTTGTGGCCAGTTCCAGGGTATTCCTGGTGTCATAAAAGAAACAATTATCAAGATCGAATACGATCCAGCGCCATTTATCATAGGGCGGAACGGTTGAGTTCCAGAACTTGATATTATTCCCCGGCCAGTCGTTTGCCGATAGATATATTTGAGCAATCTGGTAATCGATATAATTATTCATATCAATCAGCGAGGCGAAGTATTCATAAACACCTTCCTCTTCCATGTCGCGGTTACTGATATAGGTGATCATACGATTGTACTCATATGCGCTGCCGTGAATCACATTGTAATCGTAGGCCGGGTATCTTTCCAGCAGGTTAATATTATCGATATCGAGGCCGTAATTTTCCGAAACATAATGTTCGCTTATCTTTTCCCTGATATTATGGATCCCCCAATACCGGCCGTTGATAAAAACTACTGCAGGCCGGTATGCCTGCTTGTCAATATCCATATCAGTCAGCAAAGCCTGACCCATGGCATCCTTGTACATGGTATGAACAACATCGTCTGCTGAAGACCTAAGAATAAAGCTTTGAAAATTGTAGATGGGTTTATCCTTGAAGATCTGGCAACTAAAAACAGGATTCCCATAATCGTTTCTCGCGTATAATGCCAGGGATTTTTGAGGGTACCTGGTTCTCGAGCATCCTCCGAAAATCTTAAGCCCTGCCATCTGGTTGAGCTCCACAATTCCGCTGGAATCGTATAATTCAATATTCACCGGCCGCTCCCAGTCCCTGTTTGTATTATGAGGGATGGAAGAACAATAACCGGGAACTCCATTGGTCCCGATCACATAAATGCCGATGGAATCATCAAAAAGGTTTGCAGGGTCGGTTGTCAGAGAAATGAACGGCAAGTTTACGGGCTCATTGATAAAATATGTTTGCGTCAGGATATTCCCGGGAAGCAATCCGCTTTTAAATCCCCTTACCCTGAGCGAAGTTGTTGAATCGATTACCAGGGGAGCTCGATATATCGAATCACCCATGCCGGGAGATCTTCCATCAACAGTGTAATGAATCCCGATATCCGGGCTTTCGGCTGTAATGCTCACCGTCTGGCTTCCGCTGTAAAATCCCCCCTTGAGGGAGAACATCAGGTCCGGGGTTTTGCCGGTCATATAATTTCCCGGGTTGGGACTGCCGGGAGTTACCATATCAAAATAAGCCCATGAATTCAGATCGAACAGTATCCTGCCATAGGATATATTGTCTTCCTGGAAACCATAACTCAGGGAGTCGATCACCAGCCCGTCAGGGGTATAAAATCCGATAAAGCCTCCCGATTTTTTAAGCTTGAAGTTGGTCCGGAGAAAATTATCAAAGCCATCGGCCCAGAAAACAATATATTCCCCCGGAAGCACCTGCCTGCCGACAAGGATCTGCCACTTATTCGGAACATCACGATCGTCGGTCAGATAAAATCCGAATAATTCAACGACCTGATCACCTGCATTATAAATCTCAATCCAATCCGAGAATTCGCCTGAAAATGGAGTTGGTACCGAAGAGACATTGGCGGCCTGGAACTCATTAATATACAAATCCTGCTGCTGAGCATGGCCGGTCCCGGCTAAAAGAGATAACAGCAGAAAGCTGGTCAATATCTTATTTTGACGCGATTGAACCATCGTATTCTGGAAAAATCAGTATATAAAATTACTCCAAAAAAATGATTCCTGAACTGGCCGAAACGCTCCTGTCCGGCGGATGCACAGTGCGGGGCCGTTCATTCACCAGGGTAGTAGAGGTTGTCTTTGGTTAATCCGCATTTCTTTGCCATTTCCATTCCATAGGTGAGGCGTCCTGCATATTTATTCCTCGAATCCGTGCCAAAGGAGAATTTCAATCCCTGGTCTTTGGCCATCCTGATAAAATCTTCATCCGGAACGCGAGCCATATCGTTGATTTCCAGAGCAATATTGCGGGCTTTCGCGGCATCGATGATAGCCTGTTTTCGCTCCTGCGTCCACAATTCATAATAATCCCGGCCGATGCAAGAAGGCAGAGACAGTGGCCAGCCAAAAATATTGATAGACTCATGGTTGAGGATTCCCAGGGAATGCTCCATATACCTTTCCATGAAATTTTCCTTGTTTTCCACGTAGGCGTCGAGCTGCCAGATCCGCATATAGCCTCCATCATCCTGTGGGATTGTTTGAGGGTCCATCAAAACATAGTCAATTTTTTTGAGGAGATCGGGTGAGAAAGCTTTGCTCCAGTTTCTATAGATCGGCTGGATCCCGATGAAAACCGGGTATTTTCTCAGCATATTGATGTATTCTTTCAATTCCTTGTCGCCCTTCAGAAATCCTTCGGGCCCCGGGTGTTCAACAATGCCGAACTTGATTTCTTTTTGCCTGGAAATTTCAACTGCCTGTTCGATCGTGAGCATATTCGATAAATGAACATGGAGGTCCATGAAAATGTCATTATCATTTTCTTTCCCGTCGAAGGATGAGATCGACGGGAAAGCGAATAATGATGCAGATGTCAGAATAGCGCTTTTTACGAATTCACGCCTGTTCGGTGAGCGGGGGATAATATTTTCCATATTCATATAGATTAAAAAATGCTGCCCAGGGTTATTTACCCTGCATGGAAGTAAATATAATTTAACCCCGGCAGATTTCACAGATTTTTGCCGATGGAAGTATTGATCCGCAATGATCATCGGGATCTGTGGATGCGGATTCTCCGGCTACTTCAGGCTTGCTGCTCTTTTGATCAGGGATAAAAGATCCAATCTCCGGATAAACAGGATGATAAGGCAGCAAATGAAGACCGACAGGGCGAGGCCGAATAATTTACCGTGGTCATTCTGGACGACGATGCCCAGGATGAAGATATGCGAAACGATGGCCCCGGATATTACGCCTGCACCCAGTACACTTCCGTAGAGGGCGGTCTTCGGGTATAGAAGCAATATGGCGGTGGTCAGCTCAAGACACCCCAACAATATGCGACCCCACGGTTCAACACCCATTTTCGAAAAAATATAAACACTGTCGGGATGGGCTGTAAACTTAAAATACAAGGTCTGCAGTAAAATAATCGCAGCAATGATGGCGGCCAGCCTGTCAATGATGAATACACTTTTTTTCATAGTTATTGGTGTTGGTTCAGGATTTTATTCCAGTTTCTGTCAGCCTCTTTCTTCAGCATATCTTCATTTTCATTCCAGTCGACGAGGGTATTGTTGAAATATTTATTATAGAATAAGTAGAGTTTTCCATGGATAATCTTAAATGTTTTGGGATCGACATCCACCTTGTCTCCGGAATCACCCATGGCAAAGGCGCACCAGCCTCCGTATTCAGGCAGGTATCGATATGGGTCGCTGATGAAAGCCTGCCGGTTAGCCGATGATATAAAGTGGTACTCTGCGCCGCGGAATTTATAGTGAATATCTTTATTCCCTTTTTGAGGCTGCCCTGAAAAATAGGAGAGCGGATCAAATCCTTCCAGGGCAATTGAATTTCTGAGATTAAGATTTTTGAAATACACATCATGGACCTGCGCCTGAGAAAGCCTGCATGTTAATATCAAACAAACCGATAAAAAGATGACCTTAATCCTCATTTGTTATTAGATTGTTCCGGGGTTTTTCACGGGAATAACGAGTTGTCAAACACGAAATATATCAATTTATTTGTATACGATTCAACGAAATAATAACATGGGAAAACAAAATCATAATATTCCTGCTCCCGCCCCTGATAAAAGCGGGCTTAACCGCCGGGAAATGATCAGTCAGGGCAGTTCTATGCTGGGAGGCTTCCTCTTGTACCCGGCGGTCACAGCAGGAGAGGGGAGGTTTTCGGATGAAAATGAAAATGCCGTCTTCAATGTGAGGAAATTCGGGGCATCCGGCAATCGTGAAGAAAATGCCACTGCCCAAATCAAGGCGGCCGTGGAGGCCTGTGCGGCAAATGGCGGGGGTACGGTATATGTTCCCCCGGGCGACTAT
>DATDPY010000216.1:0-2518 GCA_035292565.1 Cyclobacteriaceae bacterium
AGCATGAATTGACCTCAAGGATTTGTATTATAAACAACGTCGATTATAATTCATGGATAAACAAGGTGGATGAATCCTGGTCAGGGGCAATCCCGGCAACCCTGGTTATAAATTCTGTCTCCGGGAAACGGAAATTCATAGAACAGCCCCTGAAGGAAGGTGATCTTGACTTATACCTGAATGAAGTAAATAATTAATTCCTAAATATTGCTGCCATGAAAACAATCCTAATACTCGTCCTGATTTTAATCCTGAACCCGGCATGGAAAAACTCAGAACATCCGGCAGGATACCAGGTTGGAGATTTCGTAGCGGATTTCTCATTGAAGAATATTGACGGGAAATTTGTTTCACTCAGTGATTATAAAGAAGCTAAAGGCTTTATCATCGCGTTTACATGCAATACCTGCCCTTTTGCTATACTCTATGAGCAGAGGATCATCGATTTACATAAAAAATATTCGTCCAAGGGTTATCCGGTGATAGCCATAAATCCAAATGATCCAACTATTCAGCCTGGAGATTCATTTGAGAATATGCAGCGAAGGGCGAAGGATAAGAATTATCCCTTCCCTTATTTAGCGGATGTTACTCAGGAAACTACCAGGGCTTACGGGGCAACCAATACTCCGCACCTTTACATCCTTAAGAAGATCGATGGTAAGTACAAGGTTTCTTACATAGGGACCATTGATAATAACCCGAAAGAACCTCAGGGCGCCACCCGGCATTATATTGATGAAGCCATGGATCAGATCCTGACCGGCAAAGAGGTAAAAGAGCCCGAAACCAAAGCGGTAGGTTGTTCTATAAAATGGAAACCTGCATGATTTAAGAGCAGGTACGGCGTTATTGGTTCTCGTATTTTTCAAGTTCCTCGGCAAAGTATTCGAGGACGATGCCCGATTCCCTGAACATCAGCTCGGATTCTGCGCCCCTGTGATATTTCTTTTCACAGACTACTCTTACAATGCCGGAATTAATAATCAGCATGGCGCACGTCCTGCATGGCGTCATTTTACAATAAAGCGTTGCGCCATCAATTGAAACGCCCAGCTTCGCAGCCTGGCAAATTGCATTTTGCTCCGCATGAACTGTTCGCATGCAATGCTGGGATATGGAATCATCATCGTGGATCACCTTTTTCATCAGGTGCCCGACATCGTCGCAATGCGGAAGACCTTTCGGTGAACCAACGTAGCCCGTAACCAGTAATTGCCTGTCGCGGGCGATGACACAACCGCTTCGGCCACGGTCGCAGGTAGCTCGTTTGGCGATTGTTCTTGCCACTTCCATGAAATATTCGTCCCAGGAAGGCCGGACATATGGAGTTTTGGTATCTGACATCTTTTAATTGATTTCGGATAGAAATTTATTAAGCTGGCCATAAAGTTCATCTACAGTGCCTGTATTAACGAGGGTAAAATCGGCCATAGCAATCGGGCCGGCTTTCGCAATATTTTCGATCTCAGCGAAATCCCTGCTCCTGGCCTGTTCCTCCGTCATCATGCGGTTTCGCACATCCTTATCATCGGCAGAGGTTTTCCTTGAGGATAATCTTATATATCTCGATTTTGGCGGAGCATACACTGCAAGCACATGCATTTGTTCCCCGTACTTCACTTTCAGGATTTTATACTCGTCCCAGCTGTAAAGCCCGTCCCCGGCCACATTTCCCGTTTTCAGCATCCGGTCGATTTTGTGCATATTCAAAATCGCATACGCCGCCATTCCATGCTCTTTCCTCACGCTTTCGCGGATCAATCTCTCGTTTGATTCATTAACTTCAAGCCCTTTTTCCTTAATGATATCAAGCGTGATCTGCCCGAACCTGAAAAACTGATAACCATGCCGGATCAACTCATCGGCAACAACCGATTTTCCCGCACCGGCCATTCCTACAATGGCAATGAATTTATGCATTCAGTCAGATTAAATTTCGGCCTGGATTCAATCCAATCGTGAATATATGTAAATGCAGTCTGATATTTGTCACGAAAATATATATCTTTATTCATGGTTTTTTAACTGGATTTTTTAATTCAATTTTTTAATTCTGGCTTATGGACAGAAGGGACTTTATTAAATCATCTGCTGCCGGAGCGGCGGGTGCGGCATTTTTATCCTCGCTCCCTGTTAATGCGATCAAAAAGTCGGCAAAAGCAATATCCGTAACGAGGGTGTTGGGAAATACGGGTATCCGGCTTCCGATAATCAGCATGGGCGTAATGCGCTCCGATAATCCAAATCTCGTTAAAGCTGCGTTGGAATCCGGAATAATACACCTCGATACGGCTCATGGATATATGGCAGGAAGGAATGAGGAAATGCTTGGAAAACTCCTGAAAGACTACCCCCGTGACTCATTCGTCATATCCACCAAGGTGAAAGCTGTGGGACAGGGCGGTGGCAGTGGATCAAAAAAAGACGATCCGTCTGTAAAAAACCTTTTCGATAATTTCGATTTAAGCCTCCAAAGGTTGCAAATGGATCATGTTGATATCCTCTACCTGCATGC
>DATDPY010000217.1:0-8438 GCA_035292565.1 Cyclobacteriaceae bacterium
CTTTGCATTCGTTATGACTTAACCGAATGCAAATTTACTTTTTTTGCGTACAAGAGGATTTTTTCAACAGACTCGTTGGAGGGCTCAAGCTTGATTTCTTCAATTTTTCTGATAAGCTTCTTCAGGTTCTTAAATTCTTCAAGAAGTTCGCTGTCAATCAGTAATGCTTTTTTAATCTTCTTCTCTTCTTCTCGTGTGGTCTCCTTGTAAAGAAATCTGATCAGGTCAATCCGGGTAAAAGTTTTTATCATAGGCAGACTTGGTTAGGATCATTTTTTTCCTGAGATTAATCAGGGCATACCTCATTCTTCCCAGGGTTGTATTAATACTTACACCTGTTGTCTCCGCAATTTCCTTAAATGACATTTTCATATAATGGCGCATGACCAGCACCTCTTTTTGTGCCAGGGGCAGTTCCTGTATGAGGTTTTTCAGTTTATCATGGGTGTCTTTAACGATCTGAACATTTTCAAAGGAATCCTCCGAAAACTGAATTGTGTTGAATATCGGGCTTCCGTCCTCCATAATGATCGTCGGATATCTTTTGACTCTTCGAAAATGATCAACCGCCAGATTATGCGCAATCCTTACAATCCACGGCAGGAATTTCCCCTCTTCATTGTACCGGCCGGTCTTGATGGTATTTATGGCTTTGATAAAAGTTTCCTGAAGTAGATCTTCTGCAAGGTACCTGTCCTTTACGATAAGGTTAATGGTGGTGTAAACCCTCGATTTGTGACGCTTAACCAATTGTGCAAATGCCTCTTCGTTTCCTTTGATATACTGTGATACAAGTTTCTGATCACTCGCCTTGATTATGTTCATACGTTTCCGATGTTAGAACGTAGAGGTTTACTGCATATTGTTTCGTTTAAGCGTTAAACTTTTTATTTCGAAGGGAACTAATCTATGGAAACCTTTTTTTAATTGCAAAATAAATTTTGCACTTTTTCCCAGGAACAGGCATTATTTAAATAATATCATTAATAATCGGGGCATAAAGATACCTGAATCAATGATTTACAATTAATATCCTATTCATTCTCAGCAAATTACGGAATGCCTGCCGTCTCCGTTATATTTGTTGTATTATTTGCATAATAATGCTTATTGAACGACAACAATTCCCGTGCCAACCGAAAACATCGATTTCCTCGATCCCAGGGATTTCATTATAATAAAAAATGCCAGGGTTAATAACCTTAAAAACCTGAGCGTCGCGATTCCCCGGAACTGTCTGGTGGTTGTCACCGGTCTGTCGGGATCAGGAAAATCCTCTCTGGCGTTCGATACTCTTTTTGCTGAAGGTCAGCGAATGTATGTCGAAAGTTTGAGCTCTTATGCAAGGCAATTTCTCGGCCGCATGGAAAAACCCGAAGTAGATTACATCCGCGGCGTCTCCCCTGCCATTGCCATCGAGCAGAAGGCCAATACCAGGAATCCGAGGTCAACCGTAGGGACGACCACTGAAATATATGATTACCTGAAACTCCTGTTTGCCAGGATAGGGGCAACCATCTCCCCTGTAAGCAACCGGGAAGTAACCAGGGATACGGTAACTTCCATGGTGGATTTCATTATGTCGCTGAATCCGGGATCTAAAGTGATCATATACGCCAAATTACACCCGCGCCAAAAACGCAGCGTTGATCAGGAACTGCGGATCCTTATGAGCAAAGGTTTTACCCGGGTCGGGTATAAAGGAGAAGTAACCCTGATCGAAGACCTGCTGTCGAAACACAGCCCCGGAAAGGATATCAAGGACCTTCTGGTCCTCATCGACAGGGTGTCGGTTCAAAAAGATGATGAGGAGCTCAGGTTCCGAATCTCAGATTCAATACAAACGGCTTTTTTTGAAGGTCAGGGCGATTGTGCTGTTGAAACTGTCAGTGACAGGAAGCTGCATCATTTTTCAGACCGGTTTGAACTTGACGGCATAACTTTCGAGGAACCAAGCGTTAATTTATTCAGCTTTAATAATCCCTATGGAGCATGTAAAAATTGCGAGGGTTTCGGGAAAGTGCTCGGCATCGATGAAGACCTCGTTATCCCGGACAAAAGTCTTTCAATATACGAGGGCTCCGTTGTGCCCTGGAGAAGCGAGATCATGCATGAATGGGTGGAGCCCCTGATCAGGAATGCGTCTAAATTCAACTTTCCCATTCACAGGCCGGTGAACCAGCTTACAAAGGAACAATACCGGCTGCTCTGGAAAGGGAACCAGTATTTCAAGGGTATAGATGATTTCTTTTCTTATATAGAATCCAAAACCCATAAAATCCAGTACCGTGTTATGCTGAGCCGATACAGAGGAAGAACCACCTGCCCCGAGTGCATGGGAACGCGGTTGAGGAAGGATGCCAATTATGTTAAAGTCAACGGCGTTTCCATATCCGAAGTCGTATTGATGCCCGTTTCGAAATGCCTTGAATTTTTTAACAATATTCAGCTCAGCGAATATGATTTAAAAGTTAGTAAGCGAATCCTCACGGAGATCGTAAACCGTCTTACCTACCTCGACAAAGTCGGTTTGGGATACCTTACCTTAAATCGTCTGACTTCAACTCTTTCCGGCGGAGAATACCAGCGGATCAAGCTGGCAACATCGTTGGGCAGTTCGCTGGTCGGGTCAATGTATATTCTCGACGAGCCCAGCATCGGTTTGCATCCCCGCGACACCAAGAGGCTTGTCAGCGTACTTAAACAGCTCAGGGACCAGGGAAATACAGTGATCGTTGTGGAGCACGAAGAAGAAGTGATGCGGGCTGCAGACCAGATCCTCGATATCGGGCCCGAAGCGGGTACAGGCGGCGGTCAACTCATTTTCCAGGGAACCCTTGATCAAATGTCTGAGAGCACTGGATCGTATACCGCGAAGTACCTTAAAGGTTCAGCAAGGATAGAAATTCCACTGAAACGACGGAAATGGAGAAACAGCATCCTTATCCGGGGTGCCAGGGAAAATAATCTGAAAAATATCGATACCAGGATACCGCTCGACATCATGACGGTAATAACCGGGGTCAGCGGTTCTGGGAAATCCACACTGATTAAAAAGATACTGTATCCTGCCCTGGGTAAAATGCTGGGCATCGTATCCGATATTTCAGGCAAATATGACCGGATAGAAGGTGATTTCAAGCACATCACCCAGATCGAATTCGTCGACCAGAACCCGATTGGAAAATCTTCCCGGAGCAACCCGGTAACCTACCTTAAGGCCTTTGATCATATCCGGAAACTTTTCGCCGACCAATCGATGGCTGTTCACCGCGGGTATAAGCCATCCTATTTCTCATTCAATGTTGACGGGGGTAGGTGTGAAATGTGCCAGGGCGAAGGTACAATTAAGGTAGAAATGCAGTTTATGGCCGACATCTATCTTACCTGCGAAAATTGCAACGGAACCAGGTACAGAATCGAAATCCTTGAAATCACATACAAGGGAAAAAACATCAGCGAGATCCTTGAAATGACGGTGGATGAAAGCATGGATTTTTTTACGGAAGAACATTCGATAATTACCAGGCTGAAACCTCTGCAGGATGTGGGACTGGGTTACATTCGTCTGGGACAGTCATCGAATTCGCTAAGCGGGGGCGAAGCCCAAAGAGTTAAGTTGGCCTCATTCCTGGGGAAGGGAGGATCTGATACGAATGAAAGAATCCTTTTCATATTCGATGAACCCACTACGGGTCTTCATTTCCATGATATTTCGAAATTGCTTAAATCGTTCAATGCCCTGATCGGCGAGGGACATAGCATTGTTGTGATTGAACATAATGTGGAAGTGATTAAAAATGCCGATTGGGTGATTGATCTTGGTCCGGAAGGCGGCGATGAATTCGGAGGCAATGTGGTATTTGAAGGCACGCCTGAAGATATGGTAAAAAACGCGAAAGGATATACTGCGAAATTTCTCAAATCCAAGCTGAAGTAGACCCTGGGGGAATTTTTAAAACCAATCGGGGTAATTGCAACGGAAAAATTAATTATCTTTACTTTGGCTGTGCAAAATCCTGATTCAATGCGTTCAACTTTGTTGAAACACCCTCCCCGCACCATGATGGAAGTCTTTCAGACACTTCCTGAAGGAACTCTGGCACAGTTAATAAAAAATAACCTGGCTATGTCACCATCACCATTGGAAATTCATCAAAAGATCCTGAATGATATCAGTTTCGTTCTGAATTCATTTATCAGGCAGCATCATTTGGGGGAGATAAGGTTTGCTCCTTATGATGTTTATCTCGATCGGGAAAACGCATTTCAACCCGATATATTTTTTATCAGCAATGAACACCTGAATCTGATAAAGGATGATGGCCTTCACGGAGCCCCCGACCTGGTCGTCGAAATACTTTCACCTTCCACCGCCAAATATGATCTTGAAGAGAAAAGGATGTATACGAGCGTTGCGGCGTAAAAGAATACTGGATCGTTGATCCTGATACCAAATCAACAGAGGGTTATTTTTTAAAAGACGGAAAGTTCGCCGAAGATGAAAACGGCAACGGCATTATTCGCTCGCGGTTGTTTGGAACGGTATTCCGGTTTTAATATAATTAACCCTGGAGGTTTTCTTTAAACCTCCAGGGTTTATTCTTTATAAACAAAAATAAAATCGCTTCCCGGCTCATTCCTGCCGAACTCCCCGGCTCTCGGGACAGGCTGTAAATTCTCGACATAGCTATATACTTCGGGAATAGTAAGCACCTTGTCCCTGCCGCCGTAGCTTCGCAGGGCTTCCAGGAACCTCCTGGCAAACGGCGAATGATGGCCTGGAATACCGTCGGGAACATATTCCCTGCCGCCGGAAGTAAGGTATTTGCGGGTGGTGAATTTCAGTTTATTAACGATAAATTCGGCGTTACTCATTTCGGCATCGTATTCTTCTCCCCTGTATCCTTGCATGGCCAGCAGGGGATCGATAGCCCCGCCGAAACAGGCATCCATTACTAGAAAAATATGTTTGACAGGTATATTATTGATGATCGATCTAAGATTGGAATGGGAAAGGTAGGATATTTTGCCGGCATCGTTGAGCTTTGAATCCTTGCAGACGAGGTAACCTTCCTTGAAGGATTCATCGAATTGTCCGTGTCCGGCAAAAAAAACGAAAAGCTGGTCATTGTCCATATAACTTTTATCCGCGTACTGTTTCAGTTTCCGCATCATGGAATCCTGCGTGGCATTGGTGACCAGTTCAACCTCGAAACCGAAATTATTTTTCAATTCTTCCGCTATGGCATTGGCATCATTGATCGGATTTACCAGGGCATTCCACTGGTCGTAATGGTCGGTGGCGAAGAGCAGGGCATAGTCGGTGCGCAATAGTTCGGGGATTACAAGCTTTATTTCACGGGTTTCCATTATGGCGAATCCCTTTTTATCGGTGACCAAAATTTCCAGAGTATTTAAGCCGGACTTCAATACAATCTGTTTTTCATATAATTGATCGAAACTGGTGGAATCGGGTTTTACAACAATCAACCCCCGTTTATCGCTAAAAGGACTGCCATTCAGCAGTAATGAAATTCCGGCTACAGGATTTGTCGAATTGATCCCGATTTTAACGGTGTATAAAGAGGTAATAATTTCTTCTGTTGCAGGGGCTGGTTCAAACCAGGTTACTTTGATCGATGAAGGTTCCTCGCCGATTCTTACATATAAGGGTTTTCCCTGGTCGGTAACGATTTGCTGGGAAATAGCACTATGATATATGATTATGAATAAAAAACTTGTTAAATAAATTCTCATTTTACAAGGAATTTTACTTTAGAATTATTCTTTTGATCATCGAGTAATTATTATACAATCCCGAAATTGTAATCTGGCACAGGTAAATCCCCTGGGGCGCTGGGTATCCTGTGTTGGTTTTACAATCCCAATTAATTTTATAAATGCCGGGGTTTAACGGGCCATTCAAAATGTTCCTGATTTCATTGCCTATGGGATCAACGATATTTAAACCGATTTGATAAGATATTCCATCGTCAGGTATAGCCACGGGGATGGTTACATGATCTGATGCCGGGTTGGGGTAGGGATTTCCTAAGAAAATATTTTCGGGAAGAATACTCCTTTCTACATATTTACGATCTCCATAAAGAATTTTAAACGGATTTACATTGCTGGCATGAAATTCATACGAATCGGCCGTTTTCATATCGACCATGACCAGGTTTTGGGTATTTTGTAAAACCAGGTTACCTGGCAAATTTGAAATTCTTGCAGAATCCCATTCCAGTCGGGCTATTTCGTTTGGAGTATTGGTTTCGACGGTGAAGTTCCATGTTTCTTCATTAGAGACAGGACGGATATCTTTTGAAAACCTTGAAGGTCTTGATTCGGGATGTGGGAAAATAATATCAATAAAATCCATAAACTGCGGTAATACGAAATCATCGAATTGGTCCATATCTTCCTCCGCATTCTCATGCATACCTATCCCATTTATATTATTTACGATAGAGACATTGTGTATTTTCATCGGTAAATACCATGATGATAGATCGAATTCATCAAACTTATTAGTCTTTCTTGGATCGGAAATCCTGTTACCGGTTTGAGTTGACTTATGCAAGGGCATAATCAAATCTTTTCCATCATCCGAATACCAGAAAACCCCGGTATATGGTTCAATAATATCTGTATCTGAAAATCCATAAGAGTATGTTTTTATTTTTCTAGCGCTTGATGGAATACCATTAATACTCATTATGGTATCCCATTCAATAATAAATGGATAAGGATTTCCTATAATATTCCAGCCTTCGTTCAGTTCAATTATTATAGGTTGCCCATTAGATAGTTGTAGTCCTCCGGTTAATTCAAGTTCTTTCTTATTTTTCAGAATTAGCCAGTATCCCTCTCCGATACGTAGTTTAAAGTCAGGATCGTTAAATTCTTTAAACTCATCTTTATCTTCTGACTTATTATATCTGTATTTGAACATCCGCCAATTTTTAATGTTATATGATCCGAAAGCCTTTTGAAGATCCGATTTAATATTCTCATTATAATTAAGCGGGAATGCAATTATTTGATAGTTTCTTTGTCCTTGACCGGGTATCAGACTGTTTAGAGTAATTGGATTGTCAGGCGAATTATAAATATAAATATAATATGGCAGTGTAATTGTTTCATTGCCAGCTCTGTCTTTTAATTTTGCATACCATTCAACGCCAACTTTATCTTCATTAAAAAGTAAGGATTTAAAAGGCTGATTACGTTGATCACTTTTGTTGCCATTTAGTTTAACAGGTTCAAAAGGTATGATTTCGTTTTTAGTTGACGGTTTATAAACAATTAAAAGGCTGTCTACTCCAAAATTGTCCGTGACCTCAAAATTAATTTGTATTTCGTCGGAACCTGCCTGATAATAATCCGGATTCTTGATTTGGGAAATATTGGAGATCTCAGGTTTTGTTTGGTCAAAAATGGCTGTAATAACCACAGACTCGCTCAAACAACCAAAGGATGACCTTCGAGCAGCATAAAAATTATATTTATTTTCTGAAGATATTGAATTTGGATGAAAGACTGAATCTGGCCCGACACATATCGTATTCAATGCTGAATCCTCACACCATAAAACATCGCTTGTTGTTGCTTTAAAAATTAAATTGCTAATTACATTACTATAAATTTCAGAATTTTTAATAACTGGGGCTTGAGGTTTCGGGTATACTGTTACAATAATTGGATTACTGCATGAAGTAGTTTTGCAATCGCCTTCCGCTCTGACGTAATATGTAGTTGTTTCTGTCGGGGATACTGAAATGGAAGATCCCGAGCCCACATATGTTCCCCCACAACTGCCGGAATACCATTCCCATGATGCACCCGTTCCCAATGACCCTCCCGTTACAGTCAAAGTGTTCGATTCTCCGTAACATATTGCACTTGGAGTTGCTGATGCACGGGACGGTGCATCCGATTCCGTTTTAATACTTACTGTCACCTCTGCGCAGGACGTAGTATTACAATCCCCTTCAGCCCGGACGTAATAAGTTGTTGCAGTTGTTGGGGATACTGAAATGGGAGTTCCTGAGCCCACATATGTGCCCCCACAACTGCCCGAATACCATTCCCAGATAGCACCTGTTCCCAAGGATCCTCCTGTTACAGTCAGGGTAGTCGATTCCCCGGGACATACTGCACTTGGAGTTGCTGACGCACCGGTTGGTGCACTCGATTCCGTTTTAATACTTACAATCACTTCTGCGCAGGACGTTGTATTACAATCCCCCTCGGCCCTCACATAATAAGTAGTCGTAGACGAAGGGGAAACTGGTATTGAACCACCCAAACCCATTGGTGTGCCCCCACAACTGCCTGAATACCATTTCCATGTAGCGCCAGTTCCTAATGAGCCTCCTGTTACAGTCAAAGTAGTTGACTCCCCGGAACAAATTGCACTTGGAGTTGCTGAC
>DATDPY010000218.1:0-18598 GCA_035292565.1 Cyclobacteriaceae bacterium
ATTCATGCTAATCCCCAGCAGATGATTTAAAGGAGATATAAGAATGGCGAAGACCAGCAAATTGATATGAATGCCCATCGCGGAGGCGCCAAATGCAGCGGATAATTCCGGGTTGAAAAGAATGCGGGACATGAGGAACAACAACAGGCCTGTCTGAGCCAGCGACAATAGATAACTCCGCAGAATATGTTTCTTCTTATAATGCCCGACTTCATGGGCCAGGACGGCGATCAGCTCATCCACCGGGTGATTCCGGATCAGCGTATCGTATAAGACGATCTTTTTCTTTTTACCGATACCGGAAAAAAAAGCATTTGATTTAGTACTACGCTTCGACCCATCGATAACAAAGATATTATCCAGGGGGAATTTCACCTTTTCGCTGTATTCCCGGATCCTTGTTTTCAATTCTCCATCCTCCAGTGGCGATAGCTTATTGAAAAGGGGAAGGATCAGGGTCGTGTAAAACATATTCATGAAAAGAACAAAGACCGCGAAGGCAATCCAGAAGAATATCCAGAACGAGGGGCCCAGCCGGCTGATCATGATAAGAAGGAGCGATAACAATCCCCCGCCGATCAAACCCGATAAAAAATATCCCTTGATTTTGTCAATGAAGTAAATACGCGGTGTGGTTTTATTGAACCCGAAATTCTCTTCAATGACAAACGTATCGTAGATATTGAACGGCGTGGAAAGAATGTCGCCGGCAAAGGCAAGTATTCCAAAGAATGCCAGACTGAGTGCTATTTCATTGCCGACATATTCCCTGAGCCAGGTATCCAAACGGCCAAACGAACCTGTAATGATCAGAATGAGGACCAGGATGAAACTCAGTGTTGAAACGAGGAATGAAAACCGTGAATTAGCCCGGTTGTAGGCAATGGATTTTGCATATTTCTCCTCTTCATAGATCCCTTTCAGGCTTTCAGGAAGGGCTTCCTTTAATGATTTATAGTTCAGGAATTCAAGGAATTTGCTTAATAAAAATTCCAGAACGAGGATCGCCAGGATGAGGTATAATAATGCCGTTCCGCCCATATCCCGTTCAGCCTGTAATGAATTGTTCGTTCCTGATGATTGTGCTCCGGCGGTCGGGTCCCAGGGAAACAAGTTGGATGGGTACGTCGAATTCCCCCTCGAGGAACCGGATGTACTGAAGAAGTTCCTCAGGAAGATCATCAAACTGCGCCGCACCTGACGGGATTTTTTTCCAGCTTTTAAATGGCTTCAGGACCGGTTCAACCTTTATATTCATGGCAGGGACTTTCTGGGTGATTGTGCCGTCGGGGAGCTTATAATGCGTGCAAACGTAGATAACGTCGAAATTACTCAGCACATCGGCTTTCATCATAAACATACGGTTGACTCCATTGAGCATGATCGTGTATTTAAGTGATGGAATATCCAGCCAGCCGCATCTTCTCGGGCGACCCGTTGTGGCTCCATATTCCTTTCCCGATTCACGAAGCAGGCTGCCCGATTCATCGCTTAGTTCGGTGGGAAATGGTCCGCTGCCGACCCTGGTGCAATAGGCTTTAAATATCCCCATCACATTGCCGATACGTGAAGGGGCAATGCCAAGTCCGGTGGCTGCACCTGCAGCCGTGGTATTGGAACTTGTAACGAAAGGATAGCTTCCCATATCTACATCGAGCATCGAGCCCTGGGCGCCTTCGGCAATGATATGCATTCCTTTTTTAAGCTCTTCGTCGATAAAATATTCGCCATCCACGATGTTGTAATTCCTGAGCATATCCACGGCATCGAAAAATTCTTTTTTGAGCGGCTCGCCATCGAAATCAAACTTCAGCCCCTGAAGGGCTTCCTCATGCCTGGCTGAAAGCTTTGCATACCTCGACGGAAAGTCCTTCTCAAGGATATCCCCGATCCTCAATCCTGTCCTTCCGATTTTGTCCTGGTAGGCAGGCCCGATGCCGCGAAGTGTTGAGCCGATCTTATCGACCCCTTTTGCCTGTTCATAGGCTACATCCAGCAGGCGATGCGTCGGGAGGATCAACTGGGTTCTCCTGGAGATATAAAGATTCTTCTTTACATCGAGGTGGTATTTTTCAAGCGCTTCAATTTCCTTTTTCAGCACAACCGGGTCAAGCACAACTCCGTTCCCGATCAGGTTTTTTATATTATCGCGGAAAATCCCGGAAGGGATCTGGTGAAGGACGTGCTTGATGCCGTCGAACTCCAGCGTATGCCCGGCATTCGGTCCGCCCTGGAACCGTGCAACAACCTGATATTGCGGCGCCAGATAATCTACAATTTTTCCTTTACCCTCGTCACCCCACTGCAATCCCAGTAATACATCCACTTTCATGAAACAGTGATTTTTGATGAAATGCAATTATTAATTCGAAGACCCGGACTGCAGGCTGGCCATAGCCTCATCACGGGTTTCACTGATGGCAAATATCTTGTTAAGCTTCGTAATGATTAAAAGTTTCCGGATACTTTCCGAAGGTCTGATCAGCACCATTTCTCCCTCATGATTCCTGAACTTGGTCAGCAGGGTGATCAAAATTCCTATCCCTGAACTATTCATGTACCTGACCTGCGAAAGATCGACTGCACAAGTATAATGCCCTGCGTCGATTTTCTCATTAACGAACCGCACGAGCTCAGGACCATTATTTTCCCCGATCAGATCCCCGGACATGGTGATAACAATATTCCCATTAACCATTTCATGTTTAAATTCCATATAATGCTTGTTTACTTTTTACCTAACGGATTTTCTTCGCGTTCCCTGGCAAAAAAATACAGGGAATGATGGGTAATGTTAATGCCGAACATCTCTTCCAGGGTCTTTTTGATATTTTGTATCCTGGGATCGCAAAATTCTATCATTTTACCGGAATCAAGCAGGATATGATCGTGCTGCTTGAAGCCGTATGATTTTTCAAATTGTGCCAGATTCTGGCCAAACTGGTGTTTGCTCACAAGGTCGCATTCTACAAGCAAATCGAGGGTGTTGTAAACCGTTGCCCGGCTTACACGGTAATTGTTGTTCTTCATGCTGATGTAAAGCGACTCAACATCAAAATGGCCCTCACGGCTATAAATTTCCTCGAGGATTGCGAACCTCTCCGGAGTCTTCCTCAATTGCCGGGTTTCCAGGAAAGTAGTGAAAATCCTTTTTACCTCGGAATATATTTTCTGGTTCAAAACCATGGGAATACGTGAAATGCAAATATAAAATTTAATATGCTTTGTTTAGCCGTATCAGTCATAAATTGCCCGATGAATTACACCTCGTCTTTTGCATCGAACCTCGTAACCTTCACGATGCCGTTAATCTTCCTGAGCTTGTTTATCAGGATTTCGAGATGCAGCGTATCATTTACATACAACATGATCACGCCTTCGAAAATGCCGCTTTCAGTATCGATGCTCACATTTTTCATGTTTACCTTCAACTCGTTGGATATGAGCATGGTAACATCATTGATCAGCCCCATCCTGTCAGTTCCGATTATCTTTACCCCGGCGAGGAAGGCTACATTCTTCTGGGAAGTCCATTTTGCCTTGATAACCCTGTGCCCATGCCTCGACATAAGTTCAATGGCGTTCGGGCAGGTGGTCCGATGGACTTTGATCCCTTCATTTACGGTTACAAAGCCGAAAACGTCGTCGCCGGGAATCGGATTACAGCACTTGGCATAGGTATAGTCGATCACATCCATATCTTCCCCGATTAACAGCATGTCCCTGACTTCGCCCTTCGTGCCGGAAATTTGCTTTGCAAAGGATTGCGCATCCTGTACATTATTCAAAGACTCTGCTTTCTGCCTGGTTCTGGCATCCTGGAATTTTTTTATTTCGGTGTGATCAATATCTTCATTGGCAATCTTGATAAAAAGTTCGTTGTTTGTTTTCGCGTCAAAATATGCCCTGATCTGGTTGAAAACTTCTTCCGATGGCGTGATCTTCAATTGCTTCAGCTTGCGAATGACGACCTCCTTGCCCTGGGCGATGTGCAATTTTCTCTCCACTTTCAACAGGTCTTTGATCTTTGACTTTGCCTTGGAACTGGCTACGAAGCGCAGCCAATCCTCGTTGGGCTTTTGCTTGGAAGAGGTCAGGATTTCAACCTGGTCGCCGTTCTTCAGTACGTAGTTCAGCGGCACAAGCTTCTGGTTCACTTTAGCGCCGATGCAATGGCCCCCGATCTCAGAATGGATATCAAATGCAAAATCGAGTGCTGTCGCCCCGTTGGGCAGGATCCTGAGGTCGCCTTTGGGTGTGAAGACAAATACCTCTTCGCTGAACAAATTGGACCTGAAATCGTCGATAAATTCAATCGCGCTGATATCGTTATTTTCGAGCATGTCCCTTACCTTCCGGATCCATTCTTCAAGTCCTGATTCAACCGAACCCTTATAGGTATCCTTGTATTTCCAGTGGGCAGCATATCCTTTCTCGGCGATCTCATCCATCCTCAGGGTCCTGATCTGGACCTCCACCCACAAGCCGGTTTTGCTCATTACGGTCGTGTGCAGTGATTCATACCCATTTGCCTTGGGTGTGCTTATCCAGTCACGGAGACGGTCGGGATTGGGCTTGTAAAAATCGGTCACGATGGAATACACCTGCCAGCACGCGGCCTTTTCTTTTTCAAATGGAACATCGAGTGTGATCCTGATGGCGAAAAGGTCGTATACTTCTTCGAATGGAATGTTCTGCTGCTTCATCTTATTCCACACCGAATAAATAGACTTCGGCCTGCCCTTGATATCATAGTCGAATTCCAGCTTGCCAAGTTCTACCTGGATCGGGGCGATGAATTTCTTGATGAACCTGTCGCGGACAGGCTTATTGGCCTTCATCTTTTCGCTGATCTCGTTGAAGACTTCCGAGTCTGAATATTTCAGGTAAAGGTCTTCAAGTTCAGTCTTAATGGCGTTTAATCCCAGCCGGTGGGCCAGGGGTGCATAAAGATAAATGGTTTCGGAGGCTATCCGGAGCTGTTTGTTCCTGGGCAGGCTGTCGAGTGTGCGCATATTGTGCAGCCTGTCTGCCAGCTTGATCAGGATTACCCTTACATCCTCCGAAAGTGTTAAAAGCATTTTCCGGAAATTTTCCGCCTGCTGAGAGGTGCCGTAATCGAATACGCCGGAGATCTTGGTTAGGCCGTCGATGATTTTTGCAACCTTGGGGCCAAACTCTTTTTCGATATCCGTTATTTCAAATTCCGTATCTTCCACTACATCATGGAGCAAGGCTGCAATGATTGAGGTGGTGCCCAGACCAATCTCATCAACGGCTATCCTGGCTACTTCAAGGGGATGATAAATATAAGGGTCACCGGAATGCCTCCGCATGCCCCTGTGGGCCTCCAGCGACATGAAAAAGGCCTTCTTTATCTGCCTGGCATCGCCGGCCTTCAGGAATGGCTTTGCATGGCGCAGAAGCCTTCTGTACCGCCTTATTATCTCCTGTCGTTCAACTTCTGCTTCTGTTATGATCATTCCGGGTAATCGATTCTGATGGGGATTATACCAAGATACTCAACCTCGTAAAGATTTATTTTATTACCTTTGCATTCCGTTTTTAAATCCGCGGATGTGACGAAATTGGCAGACGTACTAGACTTAGGATCTAGCGCCGAAAGGCATGGGGGTTCGAGTCCCCCCTTCCGCACCTGGTTGCCATGCTGATCAACATCATGTAATGGATGCACGGCAAAACTGAAAGAAAACACAAAATCTATTAATAATTGGAAATAATTCTCGACAAAAATTCGGCCACTGAAGGCCTTATTAAAGTTACTTTAAAAGAACCTGATTATCAACCCAAAGTTGAAGAAAAAGTAAAGGAATACAGTCGCAAAGCTCAAATCAAAGGATTCCGGCCGGGGAAAGTGCCCCCGTCAATTATCAGGAAAATGTATGGCAAAACGATCCTGATTGAAGAGATCAACGAGATCCTTTCCAAGTCGGTCATCGACTATATCAAGGAAAATAGCATTAAAATAATCGGCGATCCCCTCCCTGTCATGGAAAAAACAGCCTCGATCGACTGGGACCGTCAGAAGGATTTTGAATTCGAATACATGGTCGGACTTGTCGATCCTTTTACGGTGGATTACAGCCTGAAAATCGAATCCCTTGAGGTTGAGGTCGACCAGGCTACCATCGATGAAACCCTTCAGAAACTCCAAAGAGATTATGGCAATTATTCGGAGCCCGAAGTTCGCGAAGAAAATGATGACCTTTTCGGGACGATTGCACTTCTCGGAACAGAGATTAAAACCGAAGTCTGGCTTCTTCACGATCAGCTAAAAGAGGAGGCTAAAAAGAATCTGGCCGGGCTGAAAAAGGATGACGTCGCCAAAGTAGATATCAAATCCCTGTTTAAAGAAGAATCCGATCTGGCCAAGGCCATGAGGGTAACGCCGGAAGAAGCCAGAAACCTGTCGGGCGAATATGAACTGACCATCACGCGGATTCACAGGGTGTTGCCCTCCGAAATCAACCAGGAATTTTTTGATAAAGTCTTCGGCACAGATACGGTAAAAACGGAAGTGGAATTCAGGGCCAGGATAGCCGATACCATTCAAAAGAATTATAACCACGAAGCAGGACATTACACAGAACATATAATTCAGAAAAGACTGCTTGAATCAACTTCCATCAACATCCCCGAGAATTTCTATAAGAAATGGATCCTGGCCATCAATAAGGGAAAGGTCACCGAGGAAGACATAACCAGGGACTATGACAAATACCTGAACGATTTAAAATGGTCGCTCATTTTCAACAAGGTGAGTGAAGATAGCGAGGTTAAGATTGAACACGACGACATTTTGAATAACGCCAAAGAACTTATCCGCTCACAGTTTGCGGCCTACGGGATTGCCCAGGGGGCGGAGGAAAATATCGATTCATTCGCCAATAATTATCTCAAAGGGAAGGAAGGTGAGAATTATATAAACACCTACAATCGTGTAAAATCAGAAAAAGTCATGGGAATTCTGAAGGAAAAGCTTCAAATCTCCTTTAAAAAGGTGAATCCGGCCAATTTTCTAAGAGAAGTGCAGAATAACCAAAACGGCTGAAAAAACGTTTATAAGAATGTCCTTTCGATTTAAAGGGCTTTTTTTTTAATATTGATGTAAATTGGATCAAAATGCTTAACCGGAAAGAATTCAGAAAATACGCAGTTCAGGGGAAAAAGATCAATGGACTTGTACTGGACAAATATGTTCAACGTGTGGAAAACATGACACGATCGGTCATTGAAGAACGTCCGACCAATTTCCGTGAAATTGATGTTTTTTCCAGGCTGATCATGGACAGGATCATCTTCCTCGGACTGCCGATCGATGACAACATCGCAAATATCATAACCGCACAACTGTTGTTCCTGGAATCCGCCGACGCTAAAAAAGATATATTGTTATATGTCAACTGCCCGGGCGGATCTGTATATGCAGGTCTCGGAATTTATGATACCATGCAGCTTGTTACACCGAATGTGGCGACCATATGCACCGGCCTTGCCGCATCCATGGCAGCCGTTCTGCTTGCCGGCGGCGCAAAGGATAAGCGCTCTGCACTCCCGCATTCAAGGATCATGATACACCAGCCGATGAGCGGAATGCAGGGACCAGCCTCGGATATGGAAATATCCCTGAAACAAACATTATCGGTAAAGAAAGACCTATACGACATTATTGCCCGTCACAGCGGCAAGACCTATGAACAGATCGAAAGCGATTCGGACAGGGATTTTTGGATGAATGCTTCCGAAGCTAAGAATTACGGCGTCATTGATGAGGTGCTCGAAAAAAGAACAAAATAAACCTGAGTATGGCCCAGATAACCTGTTCATTTTGCGGAAGAAGCAAAAAGGATGTTGACCTGATGGTATCGGGAATCAATTCCCATATCTGCAATTTCTGCATTGACCAGGCTTACCAGATCCTGCTTGAGGAGAAAAAGATCAAGGATGATAGCCAGAAGCCGAATTTCAACCTGGTGACTCCGGAAGCTATGAAGAAATATCTCGACCAGTATGTCGTCGGGCAGGATGAGGCGAAGAAAGTGGTTTGCGTTGCCGTATATAACCATTATAAAAGGCTGATACAGCCGAAGAAGGAAGATGATATCCAGATCGAAAAATCCAATATCATCATGGTCGGCGAAACCGGAACGGGAAAAACCTACCTTGCCCGGACTCTGGCTAATATGCTCCAGGTATCTTTTTGCATCGCCGATGCTACGGCGTTGACGGAAGCAGGTTATGTTGGAGAAGATGTTGAAAGCATTCTTACACGCCTGCTCCAGGCTTCTAACTACGATGTTGAAGCTGCTGAAAGGGGCATCGTATATATTGATGAGATCGATAAAATCGCCCGGAAATCCGATAATCCCTCCATTACGAGGGATGTCAGCGGCGAGGGTGTGCAGCAGGCGCTTCTTAAAATGCTGGAAGGGACCAGGGTAAATGTTCCTCCCCAGGGCGGCCGGAAACATCCCGATCAGAAAATGATCGTGGTGAATACCGAAAACATTCTTTTCATCTGCGGCGGGGCTTTTGAAGGTCTCGACAAGATCGTTGCCAGGAGGGTCCAGACAAGACCGGTAGGATTTACTTCGAAATCCGACCGCCTGAGCCAGATCGATATGGATAAATCCAATATCCTCCAGTATGTAAATGCCCTTGACCTGAAGGCATTCGGATTGATTCCCGAACTTGTCGGCAGGCTCCCTGTCCTGACTTACCTTGAACCGCTCGACAGGGCTACCTTGAAGAAGATCCTTCTCGAACCGAAGAACTCCCTGATCAAGCAATACCAGAAGCTGTTCGAAATGGAGGGTATTAAGCTGGAGTTCCACCCTGAAACCATTGATTATATCGTGGACAAGGCGGTCGAATTCAAACTGGGTGCAAGGGGTTTGCGTTCGATCTGCGAGGCCATAATTACCGACGCCATGTTTGAACTTCCCTCGCAGAAAGAGATCACTGAGTTTTCAATCAGCCACGAATATGCCGTTGAGAAGTTCGAACGATCAAGGCTGAAGAAATTACGGGTAGCCTAGGGTTAATTCCTAAGGTAAGTCACCATCAGTTTGGCCGCTTTTTCTGATGCAATATCATATCCCAGCTTTTCCTCCGCTTCCCTGTATCCGTTTAGCATCTCCTCCCTCCTTTTCTCGTCATTCTGGATTCTGTTGAATTCTTCCAGAAGGTTAACGGTCGTCAGGTTTTCCTGGATCAGCTCTTTAACAACTTCCCTGTCGCAGATCAGATTCACCAGGGAAATATACCTTACTTTAATCACCATCCTGGCAATCAGCGCTGAAATCCAAAGATTCGCCTTGTATATTACAACCTGCGGCACTTTCCATAAGGCCGTCTCCAGTGTTGCGGTACCTGATGTAACGATTGCTGCCTGGGAAACGGAAAGAATATCATAAGCTTTCTCCGGCACTACCCTGACATTGCTTTTATGAAGGCAGGATGCATAAAGGCTTTGCGGCAGATTATTGACTGCGGCCACAAGGAACAGGACTTCCTTATGTTTCTCGGCTATTTCCATCATCAGGGGAATTGCCTGATATACTTCCTGGTAGCGGCTCCCCGGCAAAAGAGCTGCCACCTTTTTAAATCCTGATTCCCGGATAGAGCCCGTAAATTCCGGGTCAGTTTTGTGCTTCCTTACGGCTTCCGCTACGGGGTTTCCAACATAATCAACCTGGACATCGAATCTCCGGTAGAAATCAACCTCAAAGGGAAGTATTACGAACATTCTTTCCACGGATGATTTGATTTTATATACCCTGCTTGTATACCACGCCCATATCTTCGGAGAAATGTAGTAAAACACCCGAATCCCTTGCTTCCTGGCGAAACTTGCAATCCTGAAGTTGAATCCTGCAAAATCAATAAGGATGATCACATCGGGGGAAAATCGGAGTATATCCCTGCGGCAAAAATCAAGATTGGCCAGAATTTTTCTGAAGTTGATCAACACCTCCATGAATCCCATGAAAGCGAGATCCCTGTAATGTTTAACCAGCACTGCCCCTGCCGACTCCATATATTCCCCACCCCATCCCCTGACGGAAGCGCCGGGATCAAGTTCCTTCAGCGAGCGGGTGAGATTGCCTCCGTGCAGATCGCCCGATCTTTCGCCGGCGACGATGTAGTATTTCATTTTATTTTTTCTCCGTAATATTCGGCATAGCTTGTGGGTGTTTCAAAAAGCTTCAGGCAATACAAGGTCGCGCGACCGGCAGTCGAAACTGAAATTTGCGGTTCCAGGATTTCCCAGAATGCCTTCACCAGATTTTCACAAGTAGTCAGCTTTCCCTCCATAAAAGGGACATCAAGATTCAGGTTTTTGTGGTCTACCTGTTCAATAACCAACTCTTCAACCAACTGTTTCAGGTCCTTGAAATTCATAACAAATCCAGTATCGGGATCGGGCTCGCCGCTGATCGTAACGATGAGATTGAAATTATGCCCATGCCAGTTTTCATTGGCGCATAATCCGAAAATTTCTTCATTCTTCTGCTTGCTCCAGGAAGGATTATAAAGCTTGTGGGCTGCACAGAAATGGACCTCCTTGCTAATCAATACCATATATTGCTATTTTTGCGGAGATTGCAAATATATGAAGATTTGAAAAAGTAATTGGGATTATCCCGGTGATTGGAATTATAGATAATAACAAACCGAAATCATGATCGTAGTAACCGGCGCCTCCGGTTTTATCGGCAGCAGGTTAATTGCCAGACTCAACCGTGATAATTTCAAGGCGATCATTGCTGTTGACCATTTTTCGGATCCGCGAAAAATATCCAACCTCGACGATCTTATTCTGATGGATAAAATCGAAAGAACCGAATTCTTCGCCTGGATAAAGAAGAACCAAAGGGAGATTGAATTCATATTCCATATCGGTGCCAGAACCGACACTACAGAATTTAACCGTGAATTGTTGTTCGATCTGAACACACGTTATTCAATGGAAGTATGGAAACTTTGTGTTGAATATCAGATTCCCCTAGTCTATGCCTCATCGGCCGCAACCTATGGAGCCGGTGAACTGGGGTATATCGATGATGAATCCATTATATCCCGACTCGCCCCGCTGAATCCTTACGGGGAATCCAAAAATTTATTTGACCAATGGGTGATCGAACGGGAACAAAGACCGTTTTACTGGGCCGGTTTAAAATTCTTCAATGTATACGGGCCTCATGAAGACCATAAAGGGCGAATGGCCTCCGTCATCTGGCATACTTTCCATAAGATCCGTGAAACGGGGAAGGCAACATTATTCCGGTCCCATAATCCTAAATATAAAGACGGGGAACAGCAGCGTGATTTCATTTTTGTAGATGACGTTGCGGATGTATGCATTCACCTGATGCATCACAGGAAAAATCCCGGAATATACAATCTTGGAACCGGTAAGGCCAGGACCTTCCTCGACCTGGCCAGGTCTGTTTTTAGCGCGATGAAACTTCCTGAAAAGATCGATTTCATCGATACGCCCATCGACATTCGGGATAAATATCAGTACTATACACAAGCCAGCATGTCCAAACTCAGAGCCATAGGATATTCAAAATCATTCACCTCTCTGGAAGATGGCGTGAGATCCTATGTAAGAGAATACCTCCTGAACAAATAAATACAGACTGCCCAGTTCACCTGCAGATGCGACAATGGTAACTGGCGGGATCAAATTTGCTGGTCTGCCCAAGGGGGCCCGTCAGACCAGGGGGCCGAGCGTTAAAAAATTTTACAGCCTGCCCGCCGAAATGCAATGAAGGAGGGTGTAAAATTTTAGCGAGGAGCCAGCCTGCGGGGCAGCTCGTCTGACCAGACGGGCTCGTCTGACCAGGAAGGCTGGTCTGACCAGGGAAGCTCGTCTGACCAGGGGGGCTGGTCTGACCAGAGGGGTTGGTCTGACCAGGGGGGCTCGTCTGACCAGGGGGGCTGGTCTGACCAGGGAGGCTCGTCTGACCAGGGCGGCTCGTCAGACCAGGTAAACCAGTCGGACCACGCTACAGCTTAAAGATGCCATGCATTCCGTGATTACTCACTTCTCAGGGAATTCACAGGATTTGTGTTTGCTGCTTTTATTGACTGATAACACATGGTAAGGGCGGCAAGCGTAAATGCCAGAATTCCGGCCCCTGCATAGACAAGAGGGCCGATTTGCGTTTTGTAAACGTATTGCTGAAAATACCAGTTAATGCCATACCAGGCCAAGGGAGTAGCCAGAATAAAAGAAACGACGATTAATTTGCCGAATTCTTTTGAAAGCATCAGGATAATGTTTCTTGCAGAAGCGCCCATGACTTTTCTTATGCCGATTTCCTTGGTTCGCTGCTCTGTGATGAATGCAGTTAAGGCAAATAAGCCCATACAGGCAATGGCAATGGCGAGACCGGAAAATAGAGCAAAGAGCTTTCCGATTTTTTGCTCCCCGGTGTACAGCCTTTCAAAATCCTGATCGAGAAATGAATAATTAAATGGCTCGCCGGGAGCCAGGGCTTTCCAGGTATTCCTTATTAATTCAATAAACTCCTGTGTGTTAGCCGACTCATATTGAAAGGCCAGAAATGCCCGCTTATCAGTGCCGAAAAACAAGCCCAAGGGCCCGATATTTTCACGCAGAGATTCGAAATTAAAATCCTTAACCACCCCAATAACCGTCCAGGTTTCGCGATTTTGGGGATCTTGCGTACCATCGGGGTTATTTTTTACAAGGCAGACCCTTTGTCCAATAGGATCGCCGTCAAAATGGAACCGCCGGACGGCTGTTTCATTTAAAATAACGGCCGTGGAGTCAGCGGGAAAATCTCTGGAAAAATTTCGTCCGGCTATGATCTCCATGCCAAGCGTGGGTATATAATCATAATCAACCGACCACTTTTCGGCATTCACCGAATTTTCCGGTGTGGGTTCCGAGCTAAATTTCCAAAGCAGGGGCGTATTCCGCGCTGAACGTGGTCCAGGGAAATACGAGGAAATAGTTCCCTTCTTGACATAATTATTTTTTAAAATTTCATCACGGATGAGCGGAAGCTTTTCGCTGATATTGTATACATCCCGGAGAAAAATCACCTGTTCTTTCTTAAATCCTAATTTTTTATTTTTTATAAAATTCATCTGCCGATAAATCGCAATCGTGGCGATGATCAGAAATATGGAAATGAAAAATTGAAAAATAACCAGGGTGCTTCTGAAAAAGGAAGAATGAGGTCCTTTTGATAAATTTCCTTTCAACACCTCGACCGGCTTAAATCCTGAAAGAATTATGGCAGGATACATCCCGGCAAATACACCAACTACCAATGCGGCAATGGAAACTAAAATATAAAATGTTATGCTGTCGAAAGGAATTTTTAATGAAAGACCGGTAAAGCCGATTAGGGCCTCCGGCAAAAGATCAGTGAGGACAATTGCCATTATGAACGACAAAATGCTTAGTATGATTGACTCCGCCAGGAATTGGGCTACCAGGCTCATTCTGCCTGAGCCCATTACTTTCCTGATACCCACTTCACGAGCCCTGTTTGCCGAGCGGGCCGTGGCCAGATTCATAAAATTGATGCAGGCAATAATCAATATAAACAACGCAATTGCTGTCATCAGGTATACATAATCGATATCGCCGTTTCCTTCAAGCTCATCATCCAAATTGGAGTGGAGGTGAATATCCAGCAAGGGACGCAGATGCAGCGTAAGTTTGTTTCCTTCACTTTTAAAATCTTCCATGAAAGCGGTGCCAAATACTGAAGCCGCCTGGGGTACAAGGTATTTCTCTACCATTCCCGGCAACTTGGCTTCTAAAGCCTTGGGATCGGAACCCTTACGCAGCAATACATATGTGTTAAACGGGCTGCCGATCCAGTAATTGTTTTTCGATTCCTCCAGCCCCTCCATCGATAAAAACATCCGGTAATGGAAATGACTGTTATCGGGGAGATCTTCGAAAATACCGGTAATTTTATATACCTCCTTGTTATCCTTTATCAAAGTTTTTCCCAATGCATCCTCATCAGGAAAGAATTGAGAAGCGCATTTTTCACTGATGACCATGGTATAGGGATCCTTCAGGGCGGTGGCCGGATCCCCTGCAATGAATGGGATGGTGAATATTTTAAACAGGTCATTGTCGGCATAACTCACCCTCCATTCAATAGTATTTTCATCCTCGCGCTTGAAATGAAATGCTCCCGATTGTTTGAATCTGGTCGCGGCTTCAACTTCGGGGTAATCCCGAACCATGGTTTCAGCTACAGGCGGAGTTACTGAGGCCTTATAGGAATGGATTCCGGAAAGCAACAACTTCCAATCAACACGATATATGCGGTCAGCATTTACATTGAATCTGTCAAAACCAAGTTCGAAACGAACGAATAACAAGATTACCATACATGCAGCGATGCCTATGGTAAGACCAAAGATGTTGATGATGCTGTAAAATCGATATTTGTTCAGATTCCTGATCGCGATGATAAAAAAGTTTTTAATCATAATGGTTAAAAAATCCGATTAAGAAGTGATGGATCCTGCTGAAAATTTAATACCTGTTAACAACTCAGCAAAGGAAATGCCATTTAATAAAAAGTGAATAAGTGATGATTTCCAACGCCTCAATCAAGATGGAAGATGCAGATGCATTTGATCGTGTTCGATATCGGGCAGTTCATGTTCGGTTAAGGATAACTGTAAGACCAGTATTTTAATTTTTAATTAATTTCAGAGCCGTAAACCTCCCACTACCGGAGATACGGGCAATATAGAATCCTTCCGGAAATGTTGACGCATCCACATCCAGGAAATGCTTTCCCCTCATCAGGTAGCCCATGGGAAATGATGCCACACTTGCCCCCCGCATATCTAGAATCTCAACCTGTGTGTACCCGTCTTTCAGGAGGTTAAATTCCAGATGAAAATACTGTGAGAATGGGTTGGGATAAATAACCGTGTTGATAATATTCGGCGAATCCCCAAAACCCAATGGTCTGTCCTCCTGGATATAAAGATTATCGATGGCCCATCCCCAGGCAGTCTTCAGGGGGTCGGAGAACAAGCGGAACCTGATAAAAATTATTTCCCCAGGGGTGAAATAGTCGAGCAGGTTAAAGGTCTGTCTCCTGAACATACTGCTGGTTCCGTTTTTTATATTATTATACGCTATTAGCCAGTTCCCATCGAATCTTGCATCATAGCCCGGCGATAATGGGAACCAGGTTGCCCCGTCGCTGGAACCTTCGGTGACTACATAATCGTAAAATCCCTCATCTCCGAAAACAGAACCCGATTCACCGGGTTCCACGATGGCTATGTCATCAAATATCACAGTCGGGATCTCCTCCGATACGGCGATAGGATTTTTCAGGTAATAATGGAAATTGGTATCCTGGGCATAAAAATGTTGACTGTGAATGGCCGGGCTGAATCCTACAATGGTTTTAATGGTGAACCCGTTCCCGGTAAAATCATTCTGGACAAGTTCATCACTGAAATCGGTCACGTAAAGATCGGCGACGGCATTAGGAATAAAATATAATCCTGAACCTGGGAGGGAAATGTAAGATTTACCATTGCGGAAAGATTTTAACAGGACCTTTACATTCCCTTCTTCTCCACTATAAGAAATATTCACCACGCTGTCGCCCTCTGTGGTATTCAGTAATTTTTTTACTGTGACATTATTAACGGTTATTATGGTTGAATCATAATCCGACCTTAACCCTGCCAAAATCGCCAGGTCGCCGGCCGGAGAAACTCCCACGGATTTTACCAGCGGTAAAATAACAATACCGGGAAGTTCAGGAACCGCCGCAGTCCAGATCCCTCTGCCGTGAGTTGCAACAACAATCCGGTCATCCACAGCTTTCATATCCCAGACCGAGACGGATGGGAATCCGGCATTCATCAATGACCAGGTTTGTCCGTTATCGGGCGATTCGAATATGCCTATCTCCGTTCCTGCCCAAATTACTCCCGGAGACTGCGGCAGTGCAAGCAGCGAATGGACGGCCACATCAGGAAATCCATTGGAGCTGACGCCCTGTGTCCCGAAACCCGAGATATCTTCCCATGATTCGCCCAGGTCCCGCGTTCGTAATATTTTAGGCGACCCGGCAAAGGAAAACAGCAGGTAAGCCGTTGAGTCCTCGATGGGGTGGGTTGCCATTCCGGAAATTGGTCCCATGGCAACATCCTGGTAATCGTTTACTGCTTGAAATGATTCACCTCCGTTGACGGACATGAAAATATCTCCATCCTGGGACATTTCGCTACCTGCCCAGAGGATATTAGGATTGGATAGCGAAACCTTTACATTCATGGTGATTGAAAAAACCCAACCCGATTCAATTGGAATACTTTTCCAGGAATCCCCGAAGTCTTCCGACTTCCACACCCCGGATGAACCAACCGTGAATAACACCTCCGGGTTGCTTTTGGTATTGGCCAGTCTTGAAATGAATGGGCCCAGGTTTCCAATATCGGTTAGGCCCTGGGTGGCGCTAATCCAGGTATTGCCGCCGTCCTTCGACTTGGAAAAATAATTATTGTAAACTGAGATTATGATTTCCTGGCTGTTGGTATAATTCCATACGGCTTCGAAACCATCACCGCCGCCGGCTCGGTTATATTTTGTAGTTGCAACGGCTGCCGTATCCCTGGGCGACATAAAGGTCCCGTTATCCTGTAGCCCTCCAATGAATTCATCCGCACCCGGTTTTTTGTCAACCCCGTAAAACTGGGATGTGTTGAAGCCGTTTCCCGCAAAGATCCAATCCGTTCCGCTCAATCCCGGGTCTGTTCCTGTAACCGATTGAAAAACCCCGCCGTCATTTGAATTTACAATCTTAAACTCACTCGCCTGGGAATTCATTACAACGGGAATGATGTTATGCTGGTCGGCATGGACATAAGGAAGAGCCCTTCCGTCTTCCGTATCATTCTCCATCCATGACGTCATCCGGGTTGTCTCCCTCAACCTTTTTACAAGGTTCTCCCAATTGATTGTAACTTTTGATTGCGGCAGATTGGCCGCGTCCCAGACGGTCCCGGGGGCAAGGACCGGCCACATGAAATACATCATCTCCTCGGCCTGCCCGCCGTTTTTGGTTATGAGAATGGAAGGATTTACCGGATTATAATCCACATCATGGATATAAAAATATTCCCGTGACTGCAGCGCGAAAGGTCCTTCCGTATTTTGTTCGATCAGGTCAAATTCTCCGTTCTTTGCCTGATCGCGGAACGAGACCATCAATTGCCTGTTATTTTTTATATCCCAAGCCTGGATCGGGATATCAACGTATTCAATATACTGGTACAAGCTGTCGGGAATTCCTGCCCCCCCGTCACCCGCTGTCCCCCCATCGGAAGGCGTTTCAAATCGGTGAGCCTTCTGGCTGATCCCGGGTCCGAACCTGATTTCAACGCTCACAAACCTTGCTGTATCAATATCCCCGACAGCAAGGCGGCTTCCCCAGTACTCGGCATTGGTGAAATTTACAAAATCCATGAATTCTCCTGTACCTTCCCTAACAACGCCGGCGAAGGCACGCTCCCCGATCACCGCTCCCGGATTGATTCCCATTTTCCAAAGATCCACGCCGCCAACATACACAATATCATCATTGAACGGATTTACGGCCACCGTATTGTTCCATCCCCCCTGTGGATCTGATGAGGCTGAGGCGGCAAAGAAATTCCTGTTTACAGCATTATTGATCTCGATCACCAGTTGCCAGTTAAGTCCCCCATCCTCTGAAATATAGAAATCGGAATTAACCCCGGAAAGTTCACCCTCCGCTGCAGCAAATAAACGCTGGGTATTTAAAGGTGAGATCGCCAGTTCAAGCCTGCCTGTTGGATAGATCCCGTTGCTGATTACCTGCCAGGTCTCACCCGCATCCGTGGATTTGGCTACGCCTGTGGCATATTCGGCCGCATATTGAATGTTGAAGTTCCCGGGTTCAAATAGGATTTGCTGTACCCAGCCATTGGGCTGATATACCTGGTACCAGTTCTGCCCGCCATCGATTGATTTGAAAATTCCGCTGCTGAATCCAATACCCCTTTCTGTATTCTGATTCACCGAAATCAGTAATATGTCGGGATCGGATGGATCTACAATGATTCTGTTGACTGCCAGAAAATTAAAGATGTCAACAGTCGACGGGATCAGATCCCAGGTTTCCCCCTGGTCCAGTGATTTATAGATTCCCTGTCCTGTTATCTCAATCAGCCCGCCGGCCCCGAATGATTCTCCCGTACCTGCATAAATGATATTGGGATTGGATGCCGAGAATGCGAGCGTTGTCGTGGAGAGATTCGGTAGATCCGGGGTTTTATTGATCCAGGTTGTTCCGCCATCGGCAGTCTTCCAGATGCCGCCTCCAACAGCTCCTGCCAGCCAAATATTGTTTTCCGGATCACCGGGCAGTATGACAATGCCCCTCGTTCTTCCCGGCACATTGGAAGGGCCGCGTTCTGTCCAGGTATAAGCAGCCGTTCTTGCTGATTCCATTCTGGAGTTTCGGAGGGCTTTGTAAAATTCCCTGACCCGGTAACCCGCCGTATACCC
>DATDPY010000219.1:0-6393 GCA_035292565.1 Cyclobacteriaceae bacterium
CGATTGTGTAATTCCGTTTTTATAAAATTTAAGAAAGTAAAACAGGTTTCTGAATAGGTGTGACGCTACTATTTCCTGCCTGAGTTCTTCGAAATCAGTGATCTTTTCATTTACCGGCAGATTCTCAATGCAGCTGGTACAAAGATTGTCCTCTCCCTTCACCAGGCTTTGATGACAATGTACGCATACCCGCGGATATAATAGCGATAAAAATGAATCCAACATAGCCGATGTAAAATGGTATTGAATTATCTGAATATTAAAAACTATTTTTGTTTTCTACAAATCTCCGGGTATGGATGCCGTTGAACAATTTAACAACTATCGTGAACGGATGAATGCAAGGATCCTTGCTTCTGACAATCTGCTTATAAAAAGAATTTTCAATCTCGATTCAAATGCTTTCCTTGACGGTAGCCTGGATTCAAAAACCAAGGAACTCCTGGGCCTTGCATGCTCGCTTGTTCTTCGTTGCGATGACTGTGTAAAGTATCACCTGGGCAAGTGCTTTGAGCTCGGCATTACAAAATCCCAGGTGTTCGAAGCCCTGTCAGTCAGTACTTTGGTTGGTGGCACCAATGTAATTCCACATCTCAGGAGAGCTGTTGAATTCTGGGAAGAACTTGAAATTAAAAATGTACCAGAAAGATCTTGAATTCCATAAAAAATGGAATAACCTTCTGATTCAGATCGGAACGATTATCGGCAAGAAACCCAAGGACATGAATGGTGTACTGTTTCTGATCGGTGTTCATGAACTTGGAAAAGGCAAGCGAAGATTTACCAAGGAAGAAAAACAGGATTTAATGCATATTGCCATCTGCAAAGTATTGAGCATTTCGGGGTATTACAGGCTCGAGGGTATCGACCAGGATGGGTGGCCACACTGGAAAATGATCAAGAAACTGCCTCATATTGATCTGCTTGAACAGGAGACCTTGCTGAAAATAAATATTATGGAATACTTCGAAAATGAATTCAACTGGAAATGAAAGCTCTGCTTAACTAATTGCCAATCCCTGGCATTTAACGACCAATTCCCGGTTATGATGGAAATTTCTTAAATTTATTGAAATATAGGCTCAATATATACGTAAAATGACCGGATATGTCCGTTATTACTTTCTCCGGAACTGAAATTTACACGGTCAGGAACAATGAAATGAACGAACCAAACTATATATCGGGAATTTCGTATCCTATTAATACACTCTTTGGATTTTTATTGAAGCAGTATCAATACAATTGTTGAAAGGTGGAAGAAAGGCAAATACAGGAGAGGATTGATGCGTACAAACGAAAGTACTATTTGAACTTCCTGTTGCGGGGAGTTCTTATTTCAGTCGGCCTTCTCCTGTTTTTATTTCTGTTCTATATCCTGATCGAAAGCCTGGTCCATGCAGGATCCGGAACGAGGGCATTTTTATTTTACTCCTATCTTCTAATCATATCCATTGTTTTTACCAGGCTGGTCTTTCTTCCTTTCGTCAAATTATTTTATAAGGCCTTCCAGATTTCCAATGATTTCGCAGCCGGGAATATTGGAAACCATTTCCCTAACGTAAAAGATAAGTTATTGAATATCATACAGTTATCCCGTTTGCGAAATTTCGACCCCCTGTTGGTCAGGGCCAGTATTAAACAAAAATCCGGTCAACTGGGAGATGTAAATTTTACAAAGGCAATTGATTTGTTAAAAAACCGGAAGTATCTGATCTATCTCCTGGTGCCTTTTGCCCTGGTGATTCTCACCAGCCTGATATCTCCCGGCCTGCTCAAAAACAGCACGGAAAGAATAATTTATTACAATAAGGATTTTCCAGTTACGGCGCCTTTCCAGTTCATCATTCTCAACGACGAACTGCGATCCTTTAAAAATGAGGATTTTATTCTTGAAGCAAAAATCGAGGGCCCTTATGTCCCCGATGAGGTGTATATCATTTCCGGCGAAAAACAAATGAGATTAATCCCGCAAAAGGAAGTGTATTCATATACCTTTCGCAATCCTACAGATAATATCAAATTTAATTTTGAGGCAGCCGGATATAACTCCGATGAATACACCTTGGTTATCAACAACAGGCCGAATATTAAAAATTTTATCGTTCTTTTAAAATACCCGAATTATCTCGCCCGGCAGCGTGAAAGTTTCAATAACATCGGGAACTTCCAGATACCCGAAGGAACTGTTGTGAGGTGGGATTTTGAAACTACTTATACAGACAGTGTGCGGTTTATTTTTGAAAAAGACAGTATCGTTACTCCGCTGTTAAAAGCAAGCCCCGATAAATTCCACTTCGAAAAAAGAATATTATCCGGCGATGACTATGAAATCATATTGAAAAACAACAACGCATCGAATAAAGATAAGATCAAGTTTCATATTGATGTAATCTCCGATGAATACCCGACCATTTCTCTAACGCAATACCAGGACACCGTTTTATACCAGTTCCTGATCATCGGTGGAAATATTAATGATGATTATGGTTTTACGGATCTCAGGATCTATTACCGGGATACTGACAAGGATCACGAACACCCTTATCGCTATATTAATATTCCCCTTACCAGCAGGACCGAAGCAAGTCAGAATTTTTATTTTCACTGGAACCTCGACAGCCTGCGACTCGATCAGGCAGACCAGCTTGAGTACTTCGTCCAGATTCGTGATAACGATGGGATTCATGGGCCAAAGGCTTCAAAAACCGGAACCTATTTATTTAAGATCCCGGGAAAGGAGGAAATGAGGCTTGAACTGGCAAAATCATCGCAAAATACTGAAAATCAATTAGATAAGAGCCTTCAGGAAGCCCGGAAACTACAGCAGGAGCTGGATGAGCTGGATAACCGTCTTAAAGGAAAAAGGCAACTTGACTGGCAAGACAAAAAAATGATTGAAGATATCCTGAAGAATAACGAATTGCTGGAAGAAAGCATCAGAAAGCTGCGGGATTTAAATAAAGCAAACACGCTTCGCAATGAGAGGTTTGGATCGCAGAATGAAAAACTTATGGAAAAGGCTGCCCAATTGCAACAGCTGTTGGATGAAATGCTGGATGAGGAAACAAAAAGCCTGGTCGAAGAATTAAAGCGGCTTCTGGAAGAAAATAAGGATCTCGATCAGGTCAGGGATATGCTCGATAAAATGGATTTTAAGGGCGAAAACCTTTTGAACGATCTTGAAAGAACGGTTGAGCTACTGAAAAGAATGAAGTATGATAATAAACTGGATGAGGTGATCGGAAAAATTGATGAATCGAAAAATGAACAGGATAGTTTATCAGGTAAAACAGAAGACAAGAAAAATCCCACCGGTGAAATTGCAGGAGAACAGGAAAAATTGAATCAGGAATTCCAGGAAATACAAAAGGAAATAGAAAACCTTCTGGATCTAAATCAGGATTTAAAGATGCCCAATCCTGTCGAGAATACACTTGAGGAAGAAAACAGCATAAAGCAGGAACAGCAAAATGCCCTGGAAAACCTTGAAGAAGGCGACCGGAAAAACGCAGCAAAATCCCAAAAAAATGCTGCCAAACAAATGGATAACCTTCAAGCTAAAATGGAAAAGATGCAGGCGGGGGGCGAGATGAACATGATGATGGAAAATTTAAACGACCTGCGGAACATCATCGACAATCTGGTAAAGCTATCGTTCAACCAGGAAAACCTGATGGTTGAAATCCGTAAGATCAACCTGAGCGATCCACGATTTAATGAGCTTTCCCAGACACAGGTAAAATTAAAGGATGATGCCAAAATAATAGAAGACAGCCTATTATCTCTTGCATCGAGGGTTGCCCAGATCTCGTCATTCGTGACCCGCAAGGTAAACGAAATGAACCAGTATATTGACCAGAGCACGGAAGCCCTGAAAGAACGGCGGAAACCCCAGGCAGCAGGATTACAGCAATTTGCAATGACGTCGATGAATGATCTGGCTTTGTTGCTTGACGACGTAATGTCGTCGATGCAGGCCCAGCTTGCAATGATGATGGGAATGCCGGCGCCTTCGAATCAAAAAGGAAAGATGCCGGGAGAATTAAGCGAAATGCAGGAAATGTTAAACCGGCAGATCGATGAATTGAAGAAAAGCGGCAAATCAGGTCAAAGTTTATCTGAAGAGCTGGCGAAACTTGCAGCCGAACAGGAACGTATCCGGAACATGCTGCAGGAGGAAAAAGAAAAAGGGCAAAAAGAAAAATCAGGAAATGGCTCTGCCGATGATATCATAAAAAAAATGGAACAAACAGAGCTCGACCTGGTGAACAAAAATCTAACCCAGCAATTAATCAACCGGCAAAAGGAAATAGTCACAAGGCTTTTGGAATCCGAGAAGGCGATGAGGGAGCAGGAGCTTGATAATGAAAGAGAGGCCGAAAGAGCGAAGAGTGAGGATCATCAAATCCCGCCAGAATTGGCAGATTACTTAAAATTGAAGAATAGTGAGGTCGAATTGCTCAAAACGGTTCCCCCGAAATTGAACCAATATTATAAAAAGGAAGTAAACGAATATTTCAAGAGGATACAAACCTCATCTTACTAACCAAAACAGATGAATTCAATCAAAATTCAGTTCCCATCCCTCGACGAGAATATCAGGATCGTAGAAAGTTTTATCGATAATGCTAAGGACAAATTTCGGTTGGATGACGATATCTATGGAAATATAATGGTTGCGGTCACAGAATCTGTAAACAATGCCATCAGGCATGGGAATTTGAATGACAAACGCAAAAACGTGTATTTATCCCTTATTTTCAATGAAAATCAGATCCGTTTTATCATTGAAGATGAAGGAAAAGGATTTGATTTTCATAATTTGCCAGACCCAACCTCTCCTGAAAATCTGGATAAGCCCAGCGGCAGGGGTATTTTTTTAATGAAGCATTTATCCGATGAGGTTAATTTCCGTAACAACGGAAGTGTTGTCGAATTATGCTTTTATATCAGTTGAAATGGCTATAATAAATTTTTTTAATGAGGATATCCGTTTCCGGCTAAGTCATAAAAAAAAAATCAGGATTTGGGTTGAAAAAATTTTCCGGGCTGAATTTTCAAAACATTTAACTTTTATCAACTTTATCTTTTGTTCGGATACTTACCTCCTGAAAATCAACCGGGCTTACCTGAATAAAAATACTCTTACTGATGTAATTACATTCAATTTATCGGAAGACAGACAGAGTGTCGAGGGCGAGGTATATATTAGTATCGACAGGGTTCGTGAAAATGGAATTATTTTAAAAATACCTATACAAAAGGAATTGTATCGTGTTATTATTCATGGAATCCTGCATTTGAATGATTACCGGGATGATGACCTGAAGGGAAAGAAAAGAATGCAAAGATTGGAAAATAAATATTTAAAATATACGAATATATAAGCAGTTCCACGTGAAACACTGGTAATACAGGCCTTGGCGTTCCACGTGGAACGTAAGTAAAAGTCAGGATGCTGGGAAAGTATGATGTAATTGTTGTTGGGGCAGGACATGCAGGCTGTGAGGCTGCTCATGCGGCGGCTAGCATGGGGGCAAGGGTATTGCTGACTACCATGAATATGATGACCATTGCCCAAATGTCATGTAATCCTGCCATGGGGGGCGTAGCCAAAGGCCAGATAATCCGTGAAATTGATGCCCTGGGAGGCTTGTCCGGAATCATATCGGATCTTTCAATGATCCAGTTCAGGATGTTAAACAGATCGAAAGGACCCGCCATGTGGAGCCCGAGATCCCAGAATGACAGAATGCGATTTTCAGAAGAATGGCGGCTTCACCTTGAAAGAAATCCGAATATCGATTTCTGGCAGGATATGGTTAGCGGCATCCTGATCGAAAATGGATCCGTTTCAGGAGTAAGAACAGGGCTTGGGCTTAAAATTGAAAGCAAATCGGTGGTACTCACCAATGGCACCTTTTTAAATGGATTGATCCACATCGGCGAAAAGAATTTTGGCGGAGGCAGGACGGCAGAAAAAGCTGCAACGGGAATTACGGAACAGCTTATTTCTCTTGGATTTGAATCAGGGCGAATGAAAACAGGGACACCGCCCCGGGTAGATGGAAGATCGCTCAATTATAACAGGTTCGAGGTGCAAAAAGGAGACGAAAATCCAGGCAAGTTCTCGTTTTCAGAATTCACGGCTCCCCTGGAAAAACAATTAAGCTGTCATATAACCTATACAAATCAGAAGGTTCATTCGATCCTGGAAACCGGATTCGACAAATCCCCAATGTTTTCTGGACGAATAAAAGGTGTAGGACCCAGATATTGTCCATCGATAGAGGATAAGATCAACCGGTTTGCCGATCGTGATAGACACCAGATCTTTGTAGAGCCGGAGGGCTGGAAAACCATTGAGGTATATGTGAACGGTTTTTCAAC
>DATDPY010000220.1:0-6576 GCA_035292565.1 Cyclobacteriaceae bacterium
AATCTTCCGGCGATGCAAAGGATTCATATGATGAGAAAACAATTCTGTCATCGTCATCATAATCAATCATGTTCTCATAATGGGTTTTCCAGTCCTGAGCCGAAGAGTCATAACGTTGATAAATATGCCCGGCATCACGGCTTTCCTGATCATATTTGTATATAATTCTTTCCACCCAATAAGGATTGGCTGTCGTAGAGATCAATAATAATCCTGCACTGTCGTATACATACCAGATTTCTTGTTGTTTCTCCCAATCTGCAGAATTATTTCCTGAATAAAGGACAACGTGGGCATAATGATCCTGGTCAATGTATTCTCTGTCCCATTTCCATCTTTCCAGAAAATTTCCTATTTCGTCAACAGTATGCGATTCGATAACATTGCATTTGAAATCGTTTACATACTTCTTTTCCCGATAAAAATTCGAACCTGTTGTATAATCGGATCCACTGGTTATAACCGATGCAAGGCATCCATCATTGCCATAAGCATAATTCAGCAAGTATTTTTGGGTTAAATTTCCCTGACTGTATGATTTTGAGGATTGTTGGATCGGTCTGTTTCCCGCATCGTATATCCATTCTTTTATCATGATCTGGTTATTCTTATTAATATAATCATTGAATTGATCCTTTTGCCATACGATCACTCCTTTCAGGTATTTGTTTTCTATAATATTTTCCCATTTAATCGTGCCCGATTCAACATCATATGTAATTGTACAATTATATAAAGGGCGCTGGTCGGGATTAAATCTGGCTGAGCTGCTCCATTCGATGAGCCATCGATTTCTTTCCATATTCCATGTATAAAATTCCGTCTGTACTCGATTTCCATAGGCATCATATGAGTACCTGAATAATTTCTGATTCTGCCAGTCTTTTACGGAATCAATCAATACCTGGGTAATTTCTTCCTTTAGGAATTCTGACTGTTGAGCTGTTGCAGAAAAATAAATAAAAGTGATCGACAGGTAAAATAGCCATGCAGAAATTTTGAAGCTCATAGCGGTTAATATTACCGTAAGGTAAATATAATCAAAAAGTTTCCCTGTAAACGGCGATTATTTTGCCGGCTCTGCTGGCTCCAAAATTTAAATCTGCATTATACTTCCGGAAAGTCAGTCGTGCATTGGACCAAACTGACTTCCCAAAAGCTATATTCATTAGAAAATAATTCCAAAGCTGAACGGGTTCAGTTTCGGGCCTTTGCCTTCAATGAATAATTCGTTCATGTCATAATCGACAAAGAAATCGAGCGATTGGAATCCGAACCTCGCCCTGACCCCGTACCTCAGGTTATTCAGAAAGAAGCTGTCATTATTCCTGTTGCTTCTTTTCTTTTCGTTTTCCTTCCAGACATTTTTTGCATAACTGTCGACACGATACCCCACATAGGCCCCAGCTCCAATACGCAGGGCATTGTCGAAATTGCCCCAGTGGAAAATATCACGCCTCCTGCCCGATCTTCCGAAATTGAGCATGGGTACAATATACGCATTGATGTAGGTACAGGTGAGTTTGCTTTTTACCGGGTCGGCGATGCTGGAATCGGTGAAAATCATTGTTTCGGTAGCGACCTTGTTAACCCGTACGGTTGAATTCTGGAATTTGAAATTATACCAGTTCACTCCCCCGCCCCAATCCAGGAATAAAGGCCCGAGGATACGGGTACGGTTTGTATTCGTGATGCCCACAAACCAGGATCCCCAGGGTTTTATGGTAAACGGTTCATCGTTGGTATCCGGGAAATCACCGTCCTGAAGATAATTGTTCATCCCGATCTCAAAATTAAAATAGTTTTTCGTGCCTTTTTCCCTGTATCTTCTCTCCTTCCTGAAATCCCTGTCGAAGTCATCATGATCATCAGCCTCATCTTCATTTTCATCGATGTCGATCTCGTCGTTCTGCGACCATTCCCTGTACAACGTCTCATAATCGTCGCTGTCGGTTGTCCTTTCATCTTCCACGAATAGGGTGGTATCTTTCAGGTATCTCGTCCCCGTATTGTCTTCAATCCGGAGATACTTGTCGCCGGCCTGCATGGTATCGACCGACACGCTAAGTTCGCCAAGCATCGCATTCAGGTCATAATTCTGAAGCGTTTTGAGATCCTCCCTGCTGTTCACAATGAACATGATCCGGGTATTATTTCCGAAATTGATCACGATCGTATCCTCCGGGTATATTTCATCCGGCCTTGCTTCTGTGTATACCATTAAAATGGAAAACAGTGCGAATAAAACTTTTTTCATTTTGTCCCTTTATTTTGAGTTATCAGTATTTCTTGATTTTATGAATTCCAGGGCGAAAAGCTGGTCCTTATAGTCCCTCAGGTTACCCAAGGTTACTTCATTCCCTATTTCCTTCGCCACTTTAAAAATCCCGGCAATCCCCCGGCCCTTTTCCTGATCGTTTGAATCCGCGTTATTGTTGACTATATATTCAATGATCACGGGATCCGGCTTTATGTTTTCCCGGCCTGGTAAACCTTCCTTCAAAGCCGGCTTTTCCCCAGCCTTAATCATATTTTTCACGGCCAAAGATTTGTTACTGAGCGGTTCGATAACCTGAATGCCATTCACCAGCATTTCTTCATCAACGGAATCACTTTCAATAGTTTCCTCATTGCGGGCTGCGAGTGGAGTTAGGTCATTTTCAACCTTAGCTTGCCCGTTTCTTTTTTGTTCGCTGACTGCATTTTCGGGATTTTCCGGAAAGTTGTTATTGGATGGCTGTACACGGATTATATTCTCAGTATTTTCATTTAATTCGGGTACCTGAACCGGGGACAGTTTTTGGTGAGCCGATAAATTATCTGTGCGATCTGTAAAATTGAACCTGAGCAACAGATAAGCGCTGGCCAGTACCAGGGAGATGCCAGCAGCGATAACCATCCTCCTGAGTATCGTATGATTCCTTTTGCGGGAAATGATATGGTTCATGCGTTTAACTGCTTCCGTTGATATTTGCGGCTCATACGCCTCGAATTTTTCTCTGAAAAGGGAATCGAAATTATATTCTCCTGATTTCATCGGCCTTGGATTTTTTTTCCAGATCCTCGATCCTTTCCTGCAGATACATGCGTGCCCTGCTAAGCTGGGATTTGGATGTATTTTCATTGATTCCCAGCATTTCACCAATTTCCCGGTGGCTGAATCCTTCAATTGCATACAGGTTAAACACCGTTCTGTAACCCGTAGGAAGCTGATTGATGAGCTTCAGAAGATCTTCCGAATTCAGATGGGTATCAGCCCATTTCATGTCCGGCTTTGCAACCGCCTTATCTATGTCTACATCTGCCCACATGGTTTTGTTTTTTCTGATATAGCTTAACGATTCGTTTATCATGATCCTCATTACCCACCCTTCAAAGCTTCCTTCTCCCTTGTACTGCCCGATCGAGTTGAAAACCTTCATAAATCCGGTGATCATGATATCTTCCGCTTCCGCCCGGTTATTCACATATCGTATGCAGATTCCCAGCATCCTCCTCGAAAGCCTGTTAAACAGTTCCCGCTGTGCCATGGAATCGCCTTTCCTTGTACCCTTTATCAGTTCTTCGAGGGAATGTGATTTATTGATTTTCAACCTCATCCGGAGAAGTAATCAGTGTTATGATGCGAATTTCAAAAAAAAGGTTGCATGGTTTCCTAAAAACAATCAAATTCCACACTTTTATACGCAGAAGGGCCTTTTTTATGCATAAAATCCGTATTAAATCGTTCATACATTCTTTATTTTTCTTCCCGATCTTATTTTATGGTTGCGGAAAAACCGGCGCGATAAAATGGTTGGCAAGTACCAATGACCTCCGATGGTACCAGGAAAGTCTGGAATTTTCGGAAGCGACGGGGACAACCAACGTGATCGGTATCATTGAGTCGCAGGCAGGCCAGGTGATTGACGGTTTCGGGGCATGCTTCAATGAACTCGGCTGGGACGCCCTTTCTGTACTTGGGACCGATTCCAGGGATTCCGTCGTTTCATTGTTTTTTGGCCCGGAGTCAGAACTAAAATTCACATTGGGGAGAGTGCCGATCGGCGCCAATGATTATGCGATGGACTGGTATTCTCTCAACGACTCGGCCGGGGATTTTTCAATGAAATATTTTACCATCAGCCGCGACCGCGAACGACTCATCCCATATATAAAAACAGCGCTCAGGTATGAACCGCAGTTAAGGATCTGGGGATCGCCGTGGTGTCCGCCCGTCTGGATGAAGAATAATGGTCATTATGCCTGCAGGATGTCGGAAGTGAATGATCTTTGCTGTGTCCAGAAAGAAGGAAAAGAAGGGATTACCCAGTTCATCATGCAGCCTGAATACCTTGGGGCGTATGCCTTATATTTTTCAAGATTCGTTCAGGCATACAGGGCGGAAGGCATCCCGGTTTATGCCGTCCATGTCCAGAATGAACCAAACTCCTGCCAGAATTTTCCAAGTTGTATCTGGAAACCTTCGGATCTGGCCATTTTTATCGGCCGGTTCCTTGGGCCAAAATTCGACGCGGACCAAACAGGTGCAGAGATCTGGTACGGTACCATCGAACGCCCTCATATCCGGAACATTGATACGGTCATGGAGGACGACCAGGCAATGAAATATATCAAAGGCCTTGGATTCCAATGGGCCGGGAAAGAGGTTATCGGCAGGGCGAATGAAAAGTACCCCGCCATCCCCTTAATGGAAACCGAATCAGAATGTGGCGATGGCTCCAACGACTGGAAAGCCGCAGAATACACCTTCGGGCTCATCCGGCATTATCTTGAGAACGGTGCGAATTCATATATGTACTGGAACATGGTCCTCGACGAGACCGGAAAAAGCCGGTGGGGTTGGAAACAGAATTCACTGATTACAGTAGACAGGGCTTCAAAAAAGATTACCTTCAATCCGGAATTTTATCTCTTTAAGCATTTTTCATATTTCATTGAGCCGAGAGCGCAAAGAATAGTAACGCGGGGCAACAGGAAGGAAGTGGCCGCCTTTAAAAATCCCAGCGGATCGGTAACTGTGGTGATATATAATCCGATGGATACGGATGATGAAGTTGTGGTTAATACTTCAATGGGTAATTTCAAGGCAACAATGGCTCCCCGGTCGTTCAATACCTTTGTATACGGCATCGGGAATTCAAATAAATTTTAATATAATGATGGGACGGATATTAGGACCTGAAGAACGAAAGGAAAGCCGTAAGCTCGCCGCCAGGCAGGTAAGGCTTATCATCCTGTTTTTTGTGATCGCACTTGGCGGAGGAATGATCTATCTATCCACCAGGGAACGAGATGACGACAGGATACGTTCGGAAAAGAAACCATCGTTCAACTACCGGTATGAATTCCGGCACCTGAAAAACGAGATGAAAGTCAATCTTTATATCGATGGCAGTCTCTTTACTTCATACCATTACAATCCTGATCTCAAGAAGCATGTGCTGTTCCCGATAATCACGGAATCGGGGAAAAAAGTAACCAGAGGCTACCCCCTTGAGCCCCGTCCCTTCGAGCCAACCGATCATCCCCACCATATCGGGATTTCACTGACCCATGGTGTCGTGAACAGCCTCGATTTCTGGAGCAATACCGACAGCGTTCCGCCGGAACGACAGTTTCATTACGGAACGGTCCTGCATGATTCTTTTAAGAAAATTAAGTCGGGCGACAAAAAAGGCATTCTGGAAATCACAGCCCGCTGGGAACGATCAGACAAAAGGGTCCTGATGGATGAAAAAACAATCTTCACCTTCACTTCGGAACCCGGTGTCCGGATCATCGACAGGGAAACCACCCTTACGGCCACGGACCTCAGCGTTCATTTCCAGGATTCGAAGGAAGGAATGTATTGCATGCGTGTAGCCAGGGAAATGGAACAACCGTCGCCGGAATACAGGGAATACCTTGATGAGAATTTAAAGCTTGTACGATTTCCGAAGGATTCCCTGACCGGCCCAAAAGGATTATATGAGAATAGCGAAGGTCATATGGGCGACGACGTCTGGGGTAAAAGAGCAAAATGGGTTAGCCTATCGTCCATGCTGGAGGGAGAACCGGTTTCTGTTGTCATGTTCGATCACCCCGCAAATCCTAATTATCCTGCCCACTGGATGGCCAGGGGATACGGCCTGTTCGGCATCAATCCATTCGGTTCGCAGGTTTACAGCGAGGGAAAAGAAAGCCTGAATTATTTTCTCGAGCCGGGCAAATCAGTAACCTTCAATTACAGGCTTGCCATTATCAACGGCTTTAAGCCCGACAAAATTCGAATAGAAAAATTATTTAATGATTTCGTTTCACAGAATAAATAGTGATCCGATAATAAATCATTCGTGATCTTTCGTGTCTTAGGTCCTTCGTGGCTTTGAATAAATTTTTTTATATACACCAAAACGCTAAGGCAAAAAGGATCACCAGGAAATAAACCGGACAATTATTACTGAGAGCATTAAATAGTATCAAATCGGATGTCGAAAGTAAACATTATCATGAAAATGTAATGAATACCATTTATCGATTCGGAGTTTATCCCGTAGGGATATGATCTCGGTAGTTATTTGGATAATAAAAGCA
>DATDPY010000221.1:0-3227 GCA_035292565.1 Cyclobacteriaceae bacterium
AGTATCAAATCGGATGTCGAAAATAAACATTATCATGAAAATGTAATGAATACCATTTATCGATTCGGAGTTTATCCCGTAGGGATATGATCTCGGTAGTTATTTGGATAATAAAAGCATTGAATCCTGTAGGGATGAAATATACAGATCGGTTCTTTAAATAAATATTAATTGGATATGGATTTGGGTATAGGTATTGGCCATAGCGGTGATTTTATTGCGTCCCTACGGGACTTGATGTTAACTTTCCAAATAGCTACCGATCTTTCGTCCCTACGGGACTTAATGCAATGAACAAAATCATTTGGTCACAAAATAAACTTTAAGCGTAACTTATTCGGTTTTGATTCCCTTATCCGTTTTTATAACCTGATACATCAATCTTATAATTGTGATACTATTTATAGCCCTGAGTAATAATAATTGATTTTTCTTTTTATCTTTTTTGTGGAATCGGGGAAATCGTGTACTTGTGTATATGTGGAATCGTGGAATCGGGTAATCGGGTAATCGTTTATTGGAATTTTCAAAACTGCTGTGCCAATCCGTAAATTTACGATTGTACGAATACCGCCTTCCACAAATCCACGATTTAACAAATACGCGATTCCACAAATACCAGATTACACGAAAACGCTACTCCTTCAAAAACGAAACCCCATCGATGTTCTTCATCGTTTCTTCTGGAATTAGAATTTCCATAAAATCCAATATCGACGGCATAATGTCCACAATCCCCGGGTTGTTATAAAAGCGGGCATTGAGATGGCTGACGTTCGTCGCGATCCACGTGGTCCGTTCCCGTTCCGACTGTCCTCCATGGTCTTTCCCATCGACGGGACTGCGACCGTGGTCGGTGGTAACAACAACCATCCATTCTTCACCGGCATGATTCATTCTTTCCTTCACCGCCTCCCAGATCCTTCCGACCTGGGCATCGGCGCTCTTCACGGCTTCCGTCATCTCTGGGCTGTCGCCATACATATGGCCGATGTCGTCGGTGTATTCGAGGTATACCCACGAAAGGTCCGGGCCTTCTGCAAGGATGTATCGTGCGGCTTCCCTGGAAATGTGTTCATCAATGTCGGAAATATATTTCCTCCCGACATGCGGGAAATTAACGGTATCGTATTCGAAACCGTCGAAAGAATAATCGAGCTTGAAATTCCCGGCATCGGGCAGTCCCTCGCCGATCAGTTTGGTACGGTTATCAAGCCACGTAGAAAAAATCGCGGTTTTTAAACTGGAATCTGATTCTTCGACAATCCTGAAGATATTTTTATAGTCATAATTTGGATCGTCAATATCGTTATCCCAAACGTTATGTTTGTTCGACCAGGTGCCGGTAAGCAGGTGCATATAGCCGGGCGACGAGATCGTCGGGGATTCAGATTCGGTTCCTTTTTCCCCGCCTACATAAGCCCTCGTGTACCCGCCTGCTGAGGCAATTGCATCTACGGCCGGGGTGGAAATATTTTCCAGTACATCGGCCGGGACGCCGTCGATGATGATGAATACGGCTTTATACTTTGGCGAGGAGCAGGAAAAACAAAAAAGTAAAATGGCTGGCACGGATATTCCGGTTAATCGATACATAAGTTTTATTGAAAGATGTCCTAAAGATATCCATTCTTTATTATATGGCGAATGGCATACTTTTTTCTATCTGAAGATTTAGTGTACACCGGATAAATCGCGCATACAGCTCTATAGATTATTGAGATGAGCAAAAGGATAAAAGAAGAATTTAAAAATTTCAGTAGAAAAATTTGCGTAGTTAAATAACTACATATATATTTGTAGCCAAATAGCTACTCAATGAATTTGAGACGAGACGTATTTCAGGCCATAGCCGACCCGACACGAAGGGCCATACTTCTGCTGGCGGCCTCCCAGGCGATGACGGCAGGGGCGATTGCTTCAAACTTCGACACAGCCAGGCCGACCGTTTCAAAACACCTGCACATACTTACCGAGTGCAAATTGCTTGTTCAGGAGCAAAACGGCAGGGAAATTTACTATCACTTAAATCCCAAAAAGATGAAAGAATTAGCCGACTTTATTGAACCATTTCGAAAATTGTGGGATGACAGGTTTAATAAACTGGAAGCCATCATGAAAAAATACTCCCGATAGCTATTGGGACAAAAAAATAGAACACGATGGAACGACAAACAAAAGTAAACGCCGAAGACGGCAAACAGGAACTGGTGATCACACGGGAATTTGACCTGCCGCTGGAATTGCTTTTTAAGGCGTATTCAGATCCCGGGATTGTCGAGCAATGGATGGGAACCAAAGTGCTGAAGCTCGAAAATAAAAGGCACGGCAGCTACCAATTTGAAACAACCGATCCCAAAGGAATTAAATACGGGTTCAATGGAACAATTCATGAGTTTAGCCCGGACCGGAAAATCATACGGACATTTGAAATGGAGAATACGCCCTTTGGCGTTCAGCTTGAGTTCCTGGAATTTGAAAAGCTCACTGACAATACAAGCAAACTTAGTATGCATATAGTATTCAGATCAGTTGCGCTCAGAGACCAATTGCTGCAGCTCCCCTTTGCCAAAGGAATCAATATGGCACATAACCGTTTGCAAGATATCGTAAGCAAATTAAAATAACGCAGACAGAACTTTATATCAACCCAAATCATTAAAGAGGAAAATCATGAATATTTTATTATGGATTCTTCAAATCCTTCTCGCCCTGCATACGATGACGGGCGCTGTATGGAAGTTTTCAAATTCGGAGCAAACTGTAGCTCCACTGAAAGCGATTCCCCACGGAATCTGGCTGGCGATGAGCATCATTGAGTTGTTTTGCAGCCTGGGCCTGATTCTCCCAGCATTTAACAAGCGCCTGGCCGTCCTGGTCCCTGTCGCTTCCGCCTGCATAGCGGCAGAAATGCTGCTCTTTTCAGGGTTTCTGATTTATTCCGGTGACTCCAATTACGGCCCCATGATATATTGGCTTGTCGTGGCTGCCCTGTGTGGGTTTATTGCCTACGGCAGGATTGTATTAAAACCTTTTCAAACAGAGATAAAATAAAAGTATGAAAAACATCACGAACAATAAGAAAGAGGTCTCACCTCAGCACCGGGAAGAGCTTTTCAAAACATTAAAGGCCCGTTTTGAGAAAAACATGAACCGGCATAATGGTCTTGAGTGGGCTAAAGTACAGGCAAAGCTGGAGGCTACTCCTGAAAAACTGTGGTCGCTCA
>DATDPY010000222.1:0-3581 GCA_035292565.1 Cyclobacteriaceae bacterium
CGGGCTATCCTGTGAATAGGATGAAAAACTTATCAATATCGCGTAGAAAAAAAATGTAGACCGCTTCATGTGGTTAAAAATAATATTCCGGCAAATATATTAAATGTGAATCCCTTAATGGAAAATTCATCGTGGAAAACAGATATTGTTAAAATTGTGCAATTGGGGAATCGGTGAAGCGGTGAAGCGGGGAACGCCAGCCCGCCCCGCGCACGTTGTAGCTTAAACGAAGACTTGAGCTTTAGCGGAGACGGGCGGAATCGGAAATCCCTCAATTAACTTAACTAACCTAATTTACCAAATCAACGAATCGCCCCAACTTCAAACACATCCGCTCCGTTTTCTTTCGCCATCCGCATGGCCGGCTGGTTCTGCATAATATCGCCGCCCCAGAAATTGAAATCAAAATCATGAGGAGTTTTAAACCAGCTATCGATGTTCATGATAACCTCGATTTCCGTGGTGTGATCTTTTTGAATGGTAAAAGATGATCCGGGCAGGTTCACGGAAAAATAGTTCTGTACGTAGGCGTAAATGGAGTCATATTTAATCACATTGCTTTTATATAATTGACCGATCCCGAGGTGGAAATTGTAAATTTGTTTTAAATGGCCGGGATCGAGCCATTTCCCGTTGATCATCATATAATGATACCCTCCGCCCAGCATATCCGGCCACATCATTTTTGCCTCAGGGTAATTTACAAACATGAAGGATTTGTTCTTTGCAGCCGTTATTCCAAAAATGAATGTAATCGAATCGTAGGTACCGGCAGGAATGTCATCAAACACTTCCCAGGTCAGGGTAGATGGAATTTCAATATCCGCATAATGAATATCTTTCCATTCATCAATGTTTTTTTTTACTCCATCGGATCCGGAGAGCCTTACATCGGAGATGAAATACATAAGCTCGTTTACTTCGTATGGATTGCCGGCTGAATTGACATAAATCATGCTGTCTTCGATCAGCGGTTTCCCGTCGGCATAATGTAGAAATTTAAACCGGATGCGCCCGGTATCCGGATTCATGACGGGACCTGGTTCATCATGACAGGAGCCGAAATATATGCCCAGGACAATAAGGACAAGAAGCCGGATGAATAAAACTTTCATATATATTAAATATCCAGGGAAAGATTAATAAAAAAAGTCCTGCCCGGCTCAAAGAGCTTAGCCGTGGTACCGATAATCTTCCTGTTGAGGTGTTCGTAGTATGCCCGGTTGAAGATATTGTTGATCCCGGTCAGGATCCGGATATTTTTGCTGATTTCCGCACTGCCCGAGATATGCATCAACACAAAGCCGGGAGTTTCGGGTTCGTAAAAGGCTTCTGAGATATGATGCTGGCCGGCTACGGCACGGAAGGTGATTTTCGGGATGAGCCTCCCGTTGAACATCCTGTAGTGGGCTGAAAACGTGGCTTCCAGGGGCGGGATCTCAGGCAGGGCATCATTCAGGATTACGGTTTCGCCCGTAATCTGAGTACCCGTGATGAGGTACTTGGTCACTCTCGGGATCACGGCATAGGTAAACGCCGCTACGATGTTGCCGCCCAGCTTGAGCCGGGTCGGAGAAGCATATCCAAATTCTAATCCTTTAAATGTTGCCGAACCGGAATTTTCGAATTGCTTGACGCCAAGTACGCCCGGGGTTTTGGGTGTTGCCACAGCGGGGGGCAGCAGGCCGGCAGTAATGTAATCGATCACATAGGAATAAAATCCGTTCAGGTGCAGGGCGCCGGAAGATTCATGCTGATATTTAAGGGTCAGGTCGGCCTCGTAATTGGATTCAGGCTGCAGTCCGGGGTCCCCCAGGTAATCATAACTATCGTAACCCACAGGCAGGAATTTAACGTATCGTTCGAGCATGTTGGGGCTTCTGGTTCCCTTCCCGGCTGCCAGCGAAATGCTTAAATGGTTACCGATCATCTTGGCGGCACCCACACTGAAGCTCAGGTTTAGGAAACCGGAACGGTAATTGGTGAAATATTCGTCGCCGTTATGGATGATGGAAAGGGTATCGTTGGAACGGGCGGAATTCAAATCGAGGCGTAGGCTTGCCATGAATTCCAGGGTTGAAAATAATGCATGATATTCTGAGAAGATCCCGGCATTCATAATATTGGCCTGCTGCCAGAGATTGCTGATACTTTTCGAAACCGTTCCCATCATTTCCATCGTTCCGACCCTTTTTCCGTCTTTATAGATATTTTCGAAATCAGCCCCGGCAAGGAGGGCATGTTTGCCAAAGGCCAGGTTCGCTTCTCCGCGCCCTCCCGTATTTACGGCATTTACATCCGACACCATATCCATTTGGGCAGAAGAGGGGCGCCTGGAATTGTCCATGATATGATGCACATCTGAGCTATATATTTTCAGATCAAGGGACTTTAATAAATCACCCCTGAATTTTCCGTTATAATCCAGTGAAATGATCCCGGTATTATCGCTTTTTTCATCCATGGATAATGCCGGATACATGACGTCCCTGCTCTGAATGATATCATATGAAATCATGAGCCGGTGACCGGGTGTAAAAGAGTAACCCAGCTTTGCGGAGTAATTGTTCTTTGTGAATGAGGAGTTGTAGGTTGAATCGCCGTCATCCATTTTCCCGCTCGTGTAATCGCCGTAATCCCTGTACCCGCCTGAAACCCGGAAATACAGTTTTGCTCCCCCGCCTTCAACGGACAAATTGCCTTTATGCCCATCCCAGTTAGATTCGTAACCGTAGATCCCACTGCCATGGACCTGGAACTTATCGTATGGCTCCGGCTGATGGGCGGCCAGGTTAATGACGCCGCCGAAATTCGGCCCATACCGGAGAGAGAAAGGACCCATGATGACCTCAATATTTTCAATATCCTCCGCTTCGATATGCGATGAAACCGGGTCCATCCGATTCGGACAGCCGTTTTCGATTCTGATGCCGTTGCTGAGGATTACATTCAGTTGTGAATATTTAAAGCCCCTCACAACCGGATCGATGGCGTTGCCGCCTTTCCTGATCCCTGATACGTTCGGGATCGATCTTAAATAATCGCCGACATCACGGATATCGGTGTCCCTGAGGAACTTGTGGTCGATCCTTGTAACGATGTAGGGAGGTTCATCGATTGGGGTTCCATGGATAATAACGGGAGACAGTTCAACGGTATCCTGTATATCCTGGCAATGAACCGCTGTTGCCAGGCCTGCCGTTAAAAAAATCGTTGGTAAAAAAAATTTCACAACAGAAAAAAAGGAACAAAATAAATCTACTCATTCCCGGCATAAAAACGAATTCCTGGAGCAGATATTGTTAACAGTTCTCGCCTACAATATGTAAAAAGGTGGACGAGAGATACACCGATTATTTTTCACTAAAAATGGGGTCCCGTTTAATTTATATCAAATCTAAATCTGCTTTTATAAATTAGTAAAAGTTAATTTTTATAGCACTAGTGCTATAACAACTAATATTTCCTAAAAAAACTCAATGACGCAGTATTACATCCGTGATTTCGATTTCGCCATGATATATAGCGATAAATTCTTTTTCTCCGCTCCCAATGACTACGATCATCCGAATTGGCAAGGC
>DATDPY010000223.1:0-9537 GCA_035292565.1 Cyclobacteriaceae bacterium
TGAAGAACATTGTGAATTCGTTGGGAGAGAGAACCTGGAGCACATCAAAACTTTGGCTATCCGGGGATTTGATTGTATCGGGGGCCAGATATTAATTGGAAATGAAAAAAAGCATGGAAATCCCGTATCCGCCCTATGCGCTTTTCTCCCCTTTTTAGAACCATCGGTCACGGGAGAGTATAACAGTCTTCCGGGTTATAATGCTGCGTATAAAAGAAGGGCCCTCGAAAGTGTGAAAAAGGACTTACCGTTACTATTCGGTTACGAAGCTTTATTGCTAAATGAAATTTTGAAGAAAAAATTTAAAATTTATATCGAACCTTCGGTAAAAATCAAACATTACTTTGAAAATCGAAATATTAATACGCTGAAACTTAGTTTCTTCTATAATATTAACTTCAGTCATGCGAGGAAAACATATTATCATTGGTCAGGATTTCAGGTTGTAATGCGCACCTTAATGGCGGTATTGATCCCGTTCACAAGGACGATAAAATTTCTGATAGAGATTTATAGATCGAAGCCCGGTTATCTTTCCGGAGTTCTAAAAAATATCCATCTTGTATTCCTCATTCATCTGAGTGCCGGCCTTGGTACCCTATGTGGGTATTATTTCTGGTCGAACCGGCATAATGTGCGATTTACCCAATTGGAATATAATATTGAAAGGTAACGAATCATCCGTTTGATATGAATAATGAAAAGATAGTTATTTCTGTAATTCTGGTTATCGGGAAAATGCGGGATCGCGCTAAAAAGGCCCTCAATAGTGTACTGGAACAGGAGAATATTTCCACTGCAGAGGTATTAGTTGTTGATACCTGTGATGAATCCTTTCCGCCAATCATGGAGAAAAATGATTTGGTAAAGTATATCCGGGGACCTAAAGGGATGGGGATAGGGGAGTTGAAAGAGCTTGCCATTCAGCAGGCAGAGGGGTACTGGGTGGCCTTTATCGAGGAACATGTGAGGGCTTTTCCGGGCTGGATAAATGCCATTCTAAAATTGGACCGCAAATATGACGGGATGGGCGGGGAAGTTCATAATTTAAATGCAGGTGAAAGATTCAGCACTCCCCTTCATTATTGCAATTACTACCGCTGGCTGCCTGGTGCGCCAGGCCGGGAGAGTGAGCTAATTGCGGGGCATAACTCGGTTTACCACCGGGAAGTCCTGCTTGGCCTGGGCGAAAAGATTGCCAATTTCATTCAGCATGAGTTTCTTCTAAGCAATTATATTAAACAGAGAAGCGGGAAATTGTTATTTAACCCGGATTTTAAGCTTGGACATATTAATGAATCCGGGCTGTATGAAATCACCAGAGCTTATTTTTATTGGCATAAATGTGCAGGGGCAGCTTTGCCGGTTAATCAAAATTGGAAATATCTGAGATTGATAGTATACGTTGCTCTTTCTTCCATTAAACCCTTCTATAAAACAGCTAAGATCTTTTTCTTTCTGATTACAAATAATCCCCGGCGATTATTTGAATTTACCATTAACTCACCGTGGATATTTTATATCCATGCCGTTGCCTGTAGCGGACTTGTAGCCGGGAGGCTTTTTGAATTAAAAAACGCCAAGCATATACTTGTCGAAGTCGAGTTGGATGCGGATCGGACAAATATCCCTAATCTATGAATGCCCAAAATCCAGGCGTATCGATTATTGTTCCTTCGTATAATTCACATGAAACGATTGCAAGATCATTGGGATCCTTTCTTCGGCAAGACTACCGGGGTGAGATCGAGATCATTGTCGTCGATAGCAGCCCAAACGATTTTGTTGAAAACATCATTCGCGCCAACTTCCCGGAGATTATTTATTTCCTTTTAAAAGAACGAAAACTCCCGGGTGCTGCCAGAAATTTCGGAGCTGCCAGGGCGACAAGTGAATTGCTTATCTTCACCGATCCGGATATCTACGCCCCGGTCAGTTGGGTAAAGACCCTGGTTGAGTATTATCACACAAATAATGCAGTATTATCAGGGAGCATTTTATGTCACAATGCTGAATGGTCAAAGATCGGGATTCATATTTGCAAATTCGATTCATGGCTTAAAGCAGGCCGGGAAAGGGAGATCTCGATTTGCCCGACAGCGAATATGCTGTGCAGAAAGGATGTTTTTCAAAAAACAAGGAATTTTAATGAAACTGAAATGTTACATGACGCCATGCTAAGCTGGGAAATGAGAAACAACGGAGAAAGAATATTTTTTGTCCCGGAGGCTTACGTATACCACGATCATACTTGCAGCATCAAAAGGTTTATCTTCGAACGGTTCCTGCGAGGTGACGATTTCGGACGCATACGATCCGAAATATCAAAATTCGGTTTAATGACCTCCTTGTTTTTTTTCGTGATCAGCATATTTCCCATTAGATTTTTGAAACAATATCTAAGAATTGGATACCATTGCGTCATTTCTGGAAATACAATAAACTACATTCTAACGACCCCCATTATACTGATCGGCGTATATTCATGGTTATGGGGTGAGGCCAGGGCTTATACCAGGCGGATCCGGATGCAGATGACATGAAAATATTATTTTTAGTTTATGAGATCGAAGGTTTCGGCGGAAATTTTAACCGTGCATTCTCCTTTAGTCGCGGATTAGCCTCACTGGGTTGTGACGTAACTGTAATTTCCGGGAGAAAATCCGTTGGATTCCGCCGGATTATCCGTGCGGATCACAATGTTCGGTTTATTCAATTGGCGGATCTTTTACCGCGGAAAATCAGATATGCCGGATTCAGCTTAATCGATATTTTCGGAAGGATCAGGTATTTGCTGCCTGAGAAATTCGACATTATTCATACCTTTTCACACCGACCCAGTGTATCGTTTCCCGCATTGATAAAAAAAAAATTTGATCAAACAGTTATTGTATCAGACTGGGCGGACTTATGGGGCCATGAAGGAATTGCCAAAACCCGATCGGCAATCGCCAGGAGCACCCTGGGGATTTTCGATGAATATTGGGAAAAAAAATATCATCTGCAGACGTCGGCCACAACTGTTATCAGTTCATATCTCGCCAAGCATGCCGAAAATATTGGTATTAATCCTCGCAGGTTACACCAATTACCGGTCGGGGCAAACCATGATATTATTTTCCCAGCGGATAGATCTGCTGCCAGAAAAAGACACGGATTGCCCGTTTCTTCGAAAATACTGGTTTATTCCAGTCTGAATGAATATGATTCTGAGTATTTGACCAATGCCATCATCGCTCTGTTGAAAAAGGATCAAAATCTTTTTTTTTGTATCGCGGGCCATAACGGGAAAATATTCCTTCATAAATTAAGCAAAGCAAATCTGTTGGATAGGATTAAATTCTTTGGAGTAGTGGATCATGCAATGTTGATTGATATCATTTCATGTGGCGATTTGATGATCCTCCCTTATCATAATATCCTATTAAACCAGGCCCGTTTCCCGAACAGATTCGGGGAATATATTTCGGCAGGAAAACCGATTGCCACGCATTTGACAGGCGACTTGGGAAATATCATTGTTGAAGAGAAAATAGGGATCGCCCTGAAGGAGGGGATGGGAGAATTTTGCGATGGAATATTGGATTTGCTGTCTTCGCCGGCCATGCTTGAGGCAATGGGCGAAAGGGCCCGACATCTTGCGGAAAATAAATTTTCTATTTTTCGCCTTTCAGAAAAACTTTTAAATTTCTACCATAACCTCATTAACCGGACAAACTGAAATTCATTCAGTATCAGCCAATTCCCTGATGATATCTTCAATTCTGTATTGAATCCGCCATCCGCTGTATCGATCTTGAAATTTCGAAGTATCCGAAATCCACCATTTATGATCGCCTTTTCTGTTCTCTTTTTCAATTTCAAATTCAAACTTTTTACCGGTTAATGACTCTAACAGTCCAATCGCCTCAAGGATGGAACAATTAGATTCCCTTCCACCTCCGATATTATATACTTCACCTTTCAGCGTGTACTTTTCAACAACTACCATTCCGAATGCATTTACAAGGTCCTTAACATGAATCACATCCCTGACCTGCTTTCCTCTGTACCCGTAAACAGTATATTTATTGCCTTTCATCAGGCATTTTGTCAAATATGCCAGGAATCCGTGAAGCCGGGCTCCCTTATGCCGCGGTCCGGTAATACATCCGGCCCTGAACACAACAGTATTGAGACCAAAATATTTGCCATATTCCTGAACCAATAAATCCGCCGCGGTTTTTGAAACGCCAAAGGGAGAATGAAGACAATTATCAATCATAAATTTTTCGTCAATGCCATTTTTAAAATAGGGATGGGTATCCGCCAGCTCCCAGCGCGTGCGGGTTTCAACCAGTGGCAAATTGTTCACATGATCGCCATAAACCTTGTTGGTTGAAATGAAAATGACGATGGCTTCCGGGGAAAATTTTCTTACTAGCTCCAATATATTTAATGTCCCTAATGCATTTATTTCAAAATCCGTATAGGGTGCCGTTGCCGACCAATCATGACTGGGCTGGGCTGCAGCATGGATCACCAATCTTATATCACGGCCATATTTCAAAAAGATTTCTTCGAGTTTGGAATTATTTCTTATATCAGTTCCAAAACTTAAAAAATTTGACAAATTCTTTCTTAAGAATTCAATCGTATCTTCTACGGAAGCCTTTTCCCCGAAAAAAAATTTGCGCTGATCGTTATCAATTCCCAGAACGTGATCAAAATATGCTGAGAAATAAAGGCAGCATTCACTCCCGACAAGACCCCCGGATCCGGTGATTACAGCAATTTTCATTGATTTTTAATGTCACGAATTGAAAAATAATATACGGTAAGTACTCTGGATAAGATTATCGTTAATGTGCCAAACACGATTGCGGATAATCCCAGATTTTCGTATGAAAATATGGAAATGCCCACACCTGCGAATCCCCCGATGATCAAACAGGATGTGAAGCCGAAGATCCTGATTGCAAATAGTCGCATCGATAAATATGCATTGGGCAGGCTGTCAAATAATAATAATGTATTAACCAGGATCATCCAGTATAATAGGGAGTGAAAACCGGCAAACTTATTGCCATAAACCAAATCGGTGATAATCGGATATAAAACCAGGGAACAAATCCCGATAATCAGAAATATCAGGTTGTACCTGTGAAAGATTCCCCCCACTTGCTTTTTGTCTTTATGTGCAAATTCCACGCTTGAGATTCTCGTAGTTGAATCATGGAGTATCCAGAATGGCCGGAAAAGGGTCCATAATGCCGAATAGATTCCCACAGTGTGAGCGTCAAAAAGCCTGGCAGAAAGGATAATCATACCCTGATTCGGTAATAAATGCAGGAATAACTGAATGCTGTAGCTAATCGCTTTTAAGCGACTGGGTTTGATCTGTCGTTTAATGTCAACTTTCGGGGTTTTGAAAATAATACTTATTCCGATAATTATGGCTATAATTTCAAACACAAGCAAAAAAATCAGCAGTTGGATAATGGCATATTTATGGCTTAATAACATAATCAATGCCGGAATATTCATCAAAACAAACGGGAGCCTGATCAATATGCTGCCATTGATAAAATTCTTATTTGAATCCAATATGCCCGTGATGTAGTGTAAAATACCGAAAGAAATCATTAGAACCCCAGCCAGAAAAATTAAAAACGGGCTGTCAATACCGATAAATGGAAGTATTACAAGGCTTAAAATATAAACAGGAAAATTGATTAATAATCCCATTGACATGTCAGCATACCAATTTTGACCGATGCCTCCTTGTATGGAATAAATTGTTCTCAATAATTTCGATTGTCCTAAAGTTCCAAGCGGACCGGCAAATTGGATGTAGGCAAGGATGATCGAATATCTGCCATAATCGGACAAAGTTAAAGAACGAACCAGCAAAATGGTGCCGATGGCTGACAGCAATGACAGGAATGAACTTACTGAAGTGATCGTTAATATCTGCCGGAAGAAGGAGGCATTTTTTATCCAATAGAGAATATACATCCGGCTGAGAATTAAAAATAATTTATAATTTCTTTCCTTGCCGGTAATCCGGTCATGGGTTTTCCCGATAGCCGAGGCACATTTATCAGGGCTTTAACCTCGGATACGACTTTCATAGAAATGAAACCGGTTTGTATTTCGCAATTGCACATTATCTTAACCACGCGATGATCTTATAAACCAAGCTGCAATACCAGGGACCTTCTAAAATCGGGTAATTTAATGATTGAGTTTTCGGCATGTATCCTACTCGTTTCATTTTTCCATGGATCATAAATCCTGACGCTTAAAGGAAGCCGATCAAGGTCCAACAAAGAAAGATCAAGCTCCAATCCGCTGCATATCCGTGCCGGCATCCCTTCCTCAAGTTCAGTCTTCCACGAACTATTTTTATCACGCACCCAGATAAGAATATTCATGGTGCCCTTTAACATATAAATTCTAAAATCGTCGCTTTCAGATTTCACGGGAATAAAATTTTCTTCAATCGGGTTGATCCCTTTCACCGCTTCCCTGAACCGCCCGAAATGGTACCAGAGATTGTTCCTATCCACATAAGATTCCCAATGCCAGCTCATGCCTGTTCCGGCAGATCCGGAAAAGAACGGCGCAAAAAGGATATCGTGCAATAGAATGCCGTCTTTATCCTTTTCATAAAATTTGCTGGGCCCCGTATGCCGTGGTTCTACTGCCCCGGTTTCGGCCAATATCAATGGCTTACCGGGATTATAGGATCTTATTTCCTCAATTGCGGAAGAACATATAATGTCCATGGGAGCCTGGCATATTTCCATGGGCGCGCCCAGGTCGAGATAGCGATGCACCTGGGCGACCTCATTGCCTGGAAGGAGGATCATTTTTTTATAATTCGTCCTCACCCTGTCGTCGTCGAAACTTCCGAAGCTCTGCATGGCCAGGTTCTCGGGGAAACGCTGTTTGACTTCATCGAGCATTTTTTCGTTCCAGGCGAAGAAGATACTGTCCTCCGGACCTCTGACCGCATTCATTTCATTCCACAATTCCCATCCAAAGAATAATGGATCGCTGCCGTACCGCTGCTGATAAAAATTGATTTTATCCAGGAAGAGTTTATGGCCTTCCGGTGTCGACAGGTATTCTGATATGCTGTCGAGGGGACCGCCGGAAGAACGGTGGTAGATGGATTTCGTTGCCCACGATTGACGCGTTTCTTCAGCAGTGATCCCGCGAAAATGTTCGAGGGTCATTTTGATATGCAGGTTATACTTCCGTGCCGTTTCTACAAACCAATCGATACGCCGGACCTTTTCATCCCTGTATTCCCCTGCCTTCTCATCTTCCATATCCCAGAACGACTGGCTCAGCCAAACGCGGACGTAATTACCGCCGTTCTCCGAAAGCTTCCTCATCCAGCCTTCGATTTCAATCATGGAAGAATCGGGATCATTCCGGTAACGCCCGCTCGGGTTGATCATATTGATGCCGATTGGTATATAGGGCGTTCCGTCGGAAAATTGGAAATAAGAGGGATTTACCTTACTGATTTCAATATAATTGGCAGAGGAAGGCGAAGGCAATTGCCGACCCTTATGGCAAGCGTAACAAGTTGATAATAATATCACGATGAGCGCTAAACACCGGAGGTTCTTCATGGGGAAAGGATTAAGTTAATTCTTCAGAACATGCCGATTAATGTATGAAAAAAAGCCCGTTATAACGTCTTGTTTATGCCCTTTCCTTGTTCCCGGTGTAATGAGGCTTTAGTTTTTCTTTGTTTGCTGAATCGATAATACAGGCTCCCCCGCCATTCCATCAGCCTGATAATCTCCCTTCCGGCCGGCCCTGGATATATGTACCGACTGAACTTTGGCACAACGGAAGATTTCTTTAAAGACGGATCGAGCAGCACCTGCCCTATGGCGATAGATTCGGAATCGTCGAGTTCTGCACGGACTTTTCCATCGGAATCCAGGATTACCGAACAGCCCGAAAAACGGAAATCTTTGGGTGTGCCCAGGGTTGTATCGGGTACCGGCGAATTCCATGGACCGCTTTTGTTGCACATCAGTACAGGGACGCCGAGCATTTCATTGTAAAGCCTGGCCACACGCCCGGGCAAACCATTCAGCCGGTCAATATCCGCCTGAGAAGTCATTTTGTTTGGCAATCCGGGTGTACAATACGAATGCGGCATGAGCATCAGGTCGATATGACTGTCCATGATGGCTGAGGCAACATGAAAGGTATGATTGTCAAAACAAATTCCAACTCCGATCCGTCCCAGACCGGTATCGATGAAATGAGGACCAACCTCACCCCTGAAAAAGTAGGCTTCCCACATCGATGGAAATCGCTTCCGCACCACGCCGGCAATTTTGCCCGGAGGTTCGGCCAGGGCAAAAGTGTTGACAAAATGTCCATTGATTGATTCCAGGAAGCTGGAACCAATATAAATATTGTGGTTCTTCGCCATTTCAATTAACCAGGCTGTTGTGGGGCCGTAAAATGATTCCGCGGAGTCCCAAAGCTCGGGAGTAAGGCGATATCCCTGCGTCATGAATTCAGGAAATAATAAAAGCTCCGCCCCTTTTTCGCAAGCCTGCAAAGTCAGTTCGGTTGCATGGGCAAGATTAGCTTCATTTTGTCCGTCGAGACAAGTCATTTGTGCAGCGGCAAGCTTTATGGTTTTCATTTAATGCGTGAGTTCTATCAGATTAAAAAAATTTATAAAATTCTTATTACGGGTCAGGCGGTATTAAATGGAAAAATTAACGATTCAAACGCACCCGTCCAAAATAAGCAATAAATAAAGCGCCTGGGGAAACAGAATTATTATTGTGCTGCAGGCAAAGAATCAAATGCCACGTCCTTCAGGGCGTCGAACATATTTTTAAAGGGCAGATTGAGGCTGTCTCAAAAGTACGATAAGGTTTTTTAAACAATATTTTCTTTGGCATTCTTTGTGAATCTTGGTGTCTTCGAGTCTTGGTGGCATTGAAACAGTTTTCTAAGAGCCACAAAGGCTCGAAGACACCAAGATTCACCAAGCGGGACAAAATAATATTTTACACTCAAACTGCATTTTTGACTTTTGAGACAGCCTCTTTGACGCATAAGATAAGAGCTAAAGCCCTCACATTATTATTTTTATCCATATCCTCGCCCTGAAGGGCGCGGCATTTGACCGGGTGTTCCAATCGAAAATTTTGTAATCCTTCATATGCTTGAGACATGATTTTTCAAGAGTTAAAATTATTTTTATTATCTTACTGACGAACGAAAATTATGGGACCGCCCTGGTCATTTGTAAAATGAAATCTCTAATCCTGAAATTCACAACCGGTATTTATTTATTCACGGTATCACTGTTTGCGATTTCCCAACCGGCACCCCGTGTCCTCGCCTATTACCTTGGCCGTCCCGAAGAAATCGACAACTACGACGTTACGAAAATGACCCACATCATTTTCTGCTTTGGTCAGCTCAATGGCAACCGGTTCGCCCTAAGGGCAAGTGATTCAACGATAGTCAGAAAGATGGTCGCCATGAAAAGCCGGAATC
>DATDPY010000224.1:0-7865 GCA_035292565.1 Cyclobacteriaceae bacterium
ATTTCCGGGATGCAGATCAAGGTCTCCAAAGACGAACAGGTCTTCACGCCCAAACTGGAAGGCAAACCCGGGGCCAAAGTGGAGTTCAAGAATGTGCTCCTGGTTGATTCAGATGGAGAAGTAAAAGTCGGCGAGCCGATGGTAAAGGGAGCAAAGGTCTCCGGTAAAATCATTGAACATGTAAAAGGCGATAAAGTCCTTATCTTTAAAAAGAAGAAGCGCAAGGATTATGTAAGGAAAAAGGGACATCGCCAGGAATTTTCAAAGGTATTGATCGAAGAAATTAAAAATTAGTCGAAATGGCACATAAAAAAGGCGCGGGCAGCTCAAAGAACGGACGCGATTCACACAGCCAGCGATTGGGAGTAAAGATTTTCGGCGGGCAGATAGCCAAAGCGGGGAATATTCTTGTCAGGCAACGCGGAACGGTACATCATCCTGGTGAGAATGTAGGCATCGGAAGCGACCATACATTATTTGCCCTGATAGACGGCCGTGTTGAATACAGGAAGGGACGCAAAGACAGATCCTACGTATCCGTAATTCCTGAAAAGGAAAGTTAAAAGATCTTAACAATAGAGAATTAAGCCTTCCATTGGGAGGCTTTTTTAATTTATACCCTCCGGAATTATGCGGCAAAAGCAAATCCGGGCATAATCCGGGAACCTTCTCCTGCAGAATATTGTTAATAAGTCGGGCAATGACCCTTATCCATGAAAAGAGAATTATTTTTTTATTTTTCCCTGACAGTACTGACATTATCATCGTGCGAAAATATATCCGAACAAACCGCTATTGGATCACCACTGACTTTTATAAAGTCTGAGTTTTTATTTAATGAGTCCGAGGTTAACGTTGAAATTCTATCTTCCGACTCCCTGATTCTTCCGGATTTCGCTGTTTATACAATTGATATCCTGAAAGACGGTTCTGCCTGGTTTTACGGACATCGTCAATCCCAATCAGATTCCTTGGCTTACATTATTCATTTCATTAACAATGCGGCATATTTATATACCTTCGCGGATTATCCGGAGGTCCCGTTTATCAAGCATATCAGCCATGATGGAAATAATCATGTATTTTTCAGCGGATTCACTGGGCTGCTGGAATATAATGGCATGGGCTTTTATATCTATCAGCCGCAGGATATTGAATTAAGAAATCTGAAGGTTATCTGCGTTGGTGCGGATCATGAAGAAAATGTATGGTTTTCCTTAAATGATGTTGAAAAAGGCGGGATTATTAAAACCGATTTTGAGACATGGTCGTATTTTACGCCGGAAAATTCCCCAATACCAAACCGATTAATTAAAAATATCGAAGTGGATTCTGATAACCGGGCTTGGTTATCTGCCAACGATTATGTAGGGGATGGGGGAATCATCAGGGTCAGCGAAGGGTCGTGGAAAGTATTTGATCTTGGGTTATACTGGATAAGGGATCTGGTTGTTAATACTTCGGGGAATGTATATACATTTATTGATTATTCCCTTTCTTCCAGCCTGTATCATGACGGTACCTATGTTATGGAATATGATGGTAATGGTTGGAAATCAGTCGGCTCGTGCGAAGATCCGCTTAATTGTCCATTTGGGATTATAACTTCCAATTTAAGCGATAATGAGGGTAATATCTGGATATCTGCCTTTGAACCGAATTCCGGGCCGGAAATGTTCTTGTACTGCTATAATGGATATGAATGGTCGAAATATGAAACCCCGGGCGAAACAATATTTGATATGGCAGTTGATCCCGACGGTATTTTCTGGCTGGGAACTTCAGGGGGTATTTACAAAATGAGTCCTGTTCAAAACAAATTGTAATCCCTGATCTGCTGGATAAAGTTACCGATAACAGCAGGATAAATGGCAATGCTGAAGACCAGCCCAAACAACGCTCCGTAAAAGTGAGCGTCATGATTTACATTATCGGCCATTCTCCTTCCCTGATAGTATGAATAAATCAGGTATAATAAACCGAAAATGAAGGCAGGGATGCATAAGGCGAAATAAATGCAAATTCCCGATGTTGGCTGAAACAGGATGCTGCTGAAAACAACCGCACTTACAGCCCCGGATGCACCCAGGCTGTTATAACCCTGGTAGTTCCGGAATTTTATATAGGAAGGAATATCGGCCACCACCATACTGGCAAAATAAAGTATGATATAATAGAAGGTCCCAAGTCCCCCGAAAAAATATCCGAACAACCGTTCCACCAACGATCCAAAATAATACAAGGTGATCATATTAAAGATCAGGTGTATATAATCCCTGTGTACGAACCCGGAGGTGATGAACCGGTAATACTGATTTTTCTTCGAAATGGCATGGGGATTCATCATCCACCCGTTCATCCTTGAAGTATTCCCCCAGGCGTAAATACTGGCGATAACATTTATGATAATGAGCAGAATGGTTAATGACATAGAGATTTAATTTTCCCGGAGAACCAGTTCTTCGGTAAATTCATAAAGATCTTTTTTTCGTTGTTCGGGGGCCCCGACATTTTTTAATGCTTCCGTTCCCTTGCTGATATATTCCGATATTTTATCCGATGTCAGTTTCCGGATCCCCAGATCGTTATAAATGGAAGTTACGGCGGCGACTTTCTTCGTGTGATCGGTTTCTTTCGTGTTTATCCAGTTATCCAGTTCTTTCTTCATCGGGCCTTTGGCCAATTCCCTCGCTTTAATGAGCAAATAGGTATTTTTGTTGGCAATGATATCACCTCCGATCTGTTTCCCGAATTTTGCGTTATCGGCGTATACATCGAGAAGGTCGTCTTTAAGCTGGAAGCCTATGCCAATCTGAGTGCCGAATTCTTTCATTAGTTGAACATCCCTTTCCTCAGCATTGCCCAGGATGGCCCCCAGCTCAAGGCTGAAACCGATAAGAACTGCCGTCTTAAGCCGTATCATTTCGAGATAAGAGGCTTCGGTCACCCGGTCTGAATTTTCAAAATCCATATCGAGCTGCTGTCCCTCGCAGACCATTGCCGCGCAATCGTTGAACTTTTTGATCGTTATGCGCATCACTTTTGGGTCAAGGCCCAGAAAAAGATCGTAAGTCCTCACGAGCATCACATCGCCTGAAAGCATTGCTGTGTTCAGGTTCCACTTTTCATGAACTGTAGGCATACCGCGTCTTAACGGGGCATTGTCCATGATATCGTCATGCATCAGGGTAAAATTATGAAAGGTTTCTACGGCCATGGCGGATCTGACAACAGTGTCGGGCAGGCCATCAGAAAACAGATTAAACGACATCAGAACCAGCATGGGCCGGAGTCTTTTCCCTCCCATGTTCATAAAATAATTTACCGGGCCGTAAAGGTTTTCAGGCTTTTCCCCAAATTTTAATTCGCTAATGGAACGGTCAATGATCTCCCTGTATTTCTTTGTGCTATTCATTATTTTCCGACAGTTCAAGATCGATCGTGCGACGGTCAATGTCCACTCTGGTTATCAGCACCCTGATCTTGTCGCCCAGGGAGAAGATCTTTTTGTTGCGTCTCCCGATGATCCTGTAATTTCTCTCGTCATATACATAAAAATCATCTTCCAGCGAAGATAACCTGATCATTCCCTCGCTTTTCGTTTCGATGATCTCGGCAAATATACCCCAATCGGTAACCCCGCTGATAAGAGCATCGAAAATTTCTCCGACCCTGTCTTTCATATATTCAACCTGCTTGTATTTTATGGATGCCCTTTCGGCATCAGTGGCTACCTTTTCTCTCTCCGAACAATGAATGCATTTTGATTCGTATTGCTCCCTGGCGACCTGTTTGCCTTTCTGAAGATAATGTGATAAAAGCCTGTGCACCATCATATCGGGATATCTCCGGATCGGGGAAGTAAAATGAGTATAGTGATTAAAGGAAAGGCCGAAATGACCCATCTCCGTGGTCGAGTATTTTGCCTTGGCCATGGATCGTATGGCCAGGTTCTCGAGTACATTCTGCTCAGGTTTTCCCTGGATGTCATCGATAAGGTTATTCAGGGCCCGGGAAATCCCTACTTGCTTTATATTAAGGCTGTGCCCGAACCTTTTTGCAAAATTTTCAAACACCACGAGCTTTTCCTCGTCAGGTTCATCGTGGACCCTGTAAACAAAAGTCCTTCTTTCTGTTCCCCCATGAAGATTATAAATGAATTCGGCGACTCTTTTATTGGCCAGTAGCATAAAATCCTCGATCAGTTTATGAGAATCTTTCCTGATCTTGGGTATGACTTCGAGAGGCTTCCCTTTCTCATCGAGCTTGAATTTGATCTCGGTAGTTTCGAAGTTGATCGACCCCTTCCTGAACCTTTCGATCCTAAGCTTCAGAGCAAGTTCGTTAAGTATGGTCAATTCCTCCCAATAATCACCTGCGCGGGAATCGAGCCGTTCCTGCGCTTCTTCATAAGTAAATCTCCTGTCGGAATGGATGATGGTCTTTCCAAACCATTCACGGGTAGCACGGGCTTCAGAATCGAGTTCAAACACAGCTGAAAATGTGAGCTTGTCTTCGTTCGGCTTCAGGGAACAGAGATCATTGGAGAGCTTTTCAGGAAGCATAGGTACTGTCCGGTCCACAAGGTATACTGAGGTTCCCCGCTTATATGCCTCTTCGTCGAGCAGGGTACCATCCCTAACATAATGGGTCACATCGGCGATGTGCACTCCAACTTCGTGGCTCCCATTGCCAAGATTGCGATAGGAAATTGCATCATCAAAATCCTTTGCATCTTCCGGGTCGATGGTGAAAGTTAATACGTCACGGAAATCTTTCCTGTTATTTTCTTCCTCACCTGTTATGACGGAACCGATTTTCGATGCCTGTTTTTCGATGGTATCGGTGAACCTGAAAGGGAGGCCGAATTCAGCCATGATTGAGTGCATTTCCGCCTCATGTTCTCCCGCCTTACCCAGGACATCAATGATCTCGCCTTCAGGCTTTTTCCTGGGGCCGCTCCACTCGGTAATCTTTACGATAACCTTATCATTATTCTTTGCCCCTCTGAGGTCTGACGGCCGGATATAAATATCCTGGTACATTTTTTTGAAATCGGGAATGACAAAGCCGAAATTATCCCCGAGCTCCAGCCTGCCGACGAATTCGGTCCGGAACCGCTCAACAATTTCAACGACCTCCCCAGTTATCCTGCCATCCTTTTTGTAACCTGTGATCCTTACTTTTACGATATCGTCATCGAGGGCTGTTTCAAGGTCTTCTGCCCTGACAAAAATATCTTCTTCACTCTCTTCGCTTGTTACAAATGCATATCTTGGATTAACAAAGTCGACCTTCCCTGTAATCACTGCTGCCCTTTTCACCGCCTTGTACTCGCCGTGCTTATTTATGGATATAGATCCTTTTCTGACCATCGATTCAAGCATGGGCTCCAGGCTAATTTTAAGATGCTTAGATCCGATATGCAGCTTTTTGACGATTTGTTTAAGGCTGTAAGATTTATGGCTGTTCTCTTTCAGGAATTGCATTACTTCTTCGCTGAACTCTTCCACCTTTCTGTCGGATCGGGATTTTTTCTTTTTCATTTTATTTGAAACCTAATATAAAAATTAACCGCGCGGGAAATTCATCTCTTACTGCTCAGGCCCTGACAACATTTTCAGGACTGATCTCAGGCTTGGAATTCAGCTTGAGGTAAAGATTTGCGGTAACGATAACGTCTTGCAGGCAATATTCCTTAATTTTTTCCAGATTTTTTTCTTCATAGTATACCTTGTTGACCATGCTGCCGTCCATTTCTTTCTTGCTTGTTTCAAGTCCAAAGATCGTTGCCAGCAATTCGAGGGATGTATAGCTTTTCCTGTCCCCGAATTTCCAGAGATCCATCGTGTCGATATGGTTAATTTCCCACGGTTTTCTGGAGGAAATATCCAGGATCGACGGAAGGGGGATTCCGTTTATCAGGAATCGCCTGCAAAGATAGGGATAGTCGAATTCTTTGCCGTTGTGTGCACACAGGGAAGTTTTTTCTTTATCGAATCTTTTTTCAAGCAGCTCTTTAAATTCAAGGAGGATTGATTTTTCATCGTCGCTATAAATTGCCTTGATCCTCAGGTTCATGATTCCCTGATCATTTTTATTGAAATAACCTACTCCGATACAAATGATTTTACCGAATTCAGCATATATTCCTGCCCGGGAATTAAATAAATCCTCAGGTGAAAGATTTTCGTCATTCTTGAGGTAGACAGACTTTTTTGCCCATTCTGCCTGTAACCGCGGTTCGAGCATGGAAAAATCCGGTGAAAGCGAAGCTGTTTCGATATCGATGACCAGGATATGTCGAAGATCAGGCAAGAAATTAATATTCAATTTTAAAAATTAAGAACATTATTGAATTTTTCAAAGGCTTCGGAACATTAATCCAAAGATCTTTCATTAAATATCAAATAGCCCAAATGAAAGAATATCCCAAGCCCTATGTTCGGTGTGCTGTAATAATTCAACCCAAGGCTAACGGGGCCGACCGGGCTTTGATAAACTCCGGTAAGAGCTGCGGCATATTTGAAACTTCCATCAGGGCTGAGAAGGCGGGGTTTCTGAAATTCATCTTCCGCAATCCTGTTGAGCTCTTTGAATATATACCCTTCAGCCCTGAAATTGAAGTTATCCGTAACTTTGTAAATTGCCCGAAGCCCTCCGGCCGTGAAATTCAACGCCCTGAATTCATCCAGAACAAGCATCCTGCTGTCGTTCAATGGGTAATAAACGGGAAGACTTAGCATGGTACCGGTATAATTGGTAAAAAAAGGCTGATTTGATACAATGGTATTAAGTGACCACCCCCCTGAGAATGCGGATGAAATGGTAAAATAATGATCGATATTTAGCCTGAGCCTTAGCCACTGGTGAAATTTATCGGTGGTTTCCTGTCCTGCAGAAGTTGTTCCCGGCAAATAATTCTCATATCCGTTGAAATAATTGATGCAGATTTCCAGTCCAGCACCGTGGTCGGGGTATTGCTTTCTGTTCAATGAATTCCGCGATATCGAAATTCCCGTTTTGAATCCTTCGAAGTTCAACCTATCAAGCACATCGGTTGAATTCAGGTCATTGATATTACTGTACTTGTCGGTATTATTTATATAAAACCCCCTGGCCACTATCTTATATTCCGATCCGGCCGGGAAACCGATATTTAAGCCGCCTTTAAAGTCATCCTGTTGAGCAAATTTATTTTCGGGGTCGTCTGATTTCAACAAATCCGATATTTCAATAAAATCCCAGTTGTTATATAATATTTCAGGTTGGACAAATAAAAAATTCCCGGTCGGAAAATTGATTCTTGATGATAAAGAATACGACTGATAAAATCTGCCGGTATATATCTGCATGCGGTTTTCGTTCAATGTACGGTTAAATGAATTGAACCTGACGCCAATGTATAGCTCTCCGATATTTCGGGAGGTTAAAAACCCTCCAACATCAAATTTCAGGCTTCTGTCGTACTGGTTTACCAGTTCCATCACGAAGGATGTATCAACCGGATTGTAACTGATCCTGGGATAAATCTGGCTGAAAAACTCATTGGAGATCAGTCTGAAATATCCCTCCTGCACCTCATCGATCGTATGAACCGATTTTTTATGGATCTTGAAGATGTGCCTCATAAAGATCATCTGTGCGGCACTGAAGCCCCTGAATTGCAGGGATTTAAATATCATGGGAACTTTATCAGAATTGAATTCTTTTCTGGAGGCATCAACGTTTTCTTTGCTGCGCCGCTGACCTATCCTGGCAGCCAGTTCCGCATATTTTCTTTCTGCCGCAACATATCCGCTGTCGATAAACTGTCTTGCTTTGTGGAAATCAGTTGAGGTAAGGCCGTCAATATCCGGGCTGAT
>DATDPY010000225.1:0-7419 GCA_035292565.1 Cyclobacteriaceae bacterium
GAATTTCTATCGGAGTATTATTAACGGACGAAAACACGCTTTTCAGGACTGCAAACCTTTTTTTGCGTTTTTTCGACCTTATCAGTTCCAGAGATTTGGTAACGGCAATCCGGTAAATCCATGTACTTAACTTTGAATCGCCCCGAAAGGATTGTACGGAAGAGAATACCTCAACAAAAACCTCCTGCGCCAGGTCGTCGGCCTCTTCCTCGTTCCTGACAAATCCCAGGCAGGTATTATATACCTTGTCCTGGTATTCCTCAACCAATTGGCGGAATGCCTGCTCGTCGCCCCTTCTCAGTAGCCCTACAAATTGGCTGTCAGAAACCATCTCCTTGCCATTATATTTCGTGTCGGAAATATAATGCATTAGCCGTAAAAATTATCGGTTATCAAGCTGTAAAAGTATATCTTACTGATCATTCATGATCACATCCTCATTTTGTGATTCCTCGCCCCGGTCGCCGTCTCGGTCGCGATTTTTATAATTATTAATGCGATAGCCCAGGGTAAGCATCACCACCTGGGGCTCCCTCGAGAACCTGAACTCATCCCGGAAATTCGTGCCTTCAGCCACAAAATGGAATTTACCCGTTTTGAAAATATCCTGTATCCTTAACGTTGCCGATAACCGCTGCTTAAAGAAATCCTGTCTTATCGATGCACTGGTCATCAGGAATTCTTTGCGCTCTCCCTGGGCAGTTACTGAAGGGCCCTGGTAAAATCCCTGTACCTGGAACCGTGTATCGCGGCCAATCCTGATATTCCCGTTAAACCGGACATCGGAGTTCGTGCTTCTGGCAGCTACGGAATTATCGGTTATATTACCTTCAAGGGTAAATAAATATAAATTGGTGCTGGCATTCAGGTTGAGCCACTTTGTCACCTGCATATTGACCATCAATTCACCTCCTGCGGCATTCTCCTCATTCAGGTTATCCATGGAAAAAACCCGAATCCCATCATCCCGGACCGTAGTAAGCCTGGTCATGGCATTATGGGTTTTCCGGTAATATCCTTCCAGGCTTATGAAAGAAGATTTTCCTATGCCTTTCTGGTAACTGAGTTCGTAAGAATCCACGTACTCAGGCAGCAATTCCGGATTCCCGATCCGGATTGTATTCGGATCCATGTAACTGGGATAGGGGTCGAGGAAAAACCCCCGGGGTCTGTTAATCCGGCGGCTGTAACTTGCCAGTACCTGGTCCTGTTTCCCGATCTTTCTTGAAAGATGAACCGAAGGAAAGTAATCGAATAATTCCATCGTGGAAGGTACAGCGGCATTCAGGTTTTGTATTTCCCTGAAATTGTATTCCGTCCTTAGTCCGATCTGATACCCGAATCCTTTGAATTCATTGGCATAAGTTCCGTAAAGAGCATGTATATCATTCCGGAAATCCACATCATTCGTAAATATCGGATTTGCTATCCAGGTATCCGTTTCGTTGTCGAAGTTGAAGAAATGGTGATCTTCATTTTCCATATCGATCCTGGCCTGGTATCCTGTTTCCAGTATGCCCGTTACGCCGAAGGGTCTCGTATAATCGATTTGAAAACGGAGGCCATATTCATCGGATTCCTCATCGGTTTTGATCTTTTCCGCATCCACCTGGATTTCCTGCCAGTTTTCATCGGTGAATAGTTGTTCCTGGGCTTCATCCGATCCGCCGAACTCCTTTTCGAAATACAGGTAAGAGGTAAGCTTATGATCCTGTCTGGCAAATGATTTTTCAAAATTAGCGGTAAAACCATAGAAGCCCTCGCTTCGGGATTCCAGGTTATCATTTATATAAAAAAGGTGATTAAGATCGGGGACCGTGTATTCATGATATTTTCCGGATTCAATTCTGCTGAATGAATGAGTCCCTCCGCTTCCTTCAAGGGTGAATGAAGTGTTCCTGTTGAAATTATAAGTCAGCCCTCCTTTAAAAGAGTATCCATTCCGCAAGCGATCACCGGTACCGGCACTAATGATATATTCGGCAGTATCGGCTGATTGCGTGAAGGTCGATTTCGTCATGTTCCCCATAAAATTCATGTCGTTGAAATCCGCGCCGGCATAAAAGGTGACTTTATCACTTTTAAAATTTATCAGGATATCGCCCCTGTATTTGTCGTGAGTTCCTGCTGATAAATTGATCACACCGCTGACCCCGTCGAGAGCTCTTTTTTTCGTTATAATATTAATGATCCCCGCCAACCCATCGGGATCGTATTTGGCCGAGGGGTTCGTAATGATCTCCACGCTCTCCACTGCGCTGGCGGGAATCTGCTGTAATGCATCGGGGCCATTCAGGGGGCTGGGCTTCCCGTCGATGAGCACGGTAAAACTAGTACTCCCGCGCAGGGCAACATTTCCGTCGATATCGACTGAAATCGAAGGAGCATTTTCCAGGGCCCTGGCAAGACTTTCCCCCACTGCATTCAGGTTCTCCTGTATACTGACTACTTTTTTATCGACATGAAATTCCACGGCGGCCCTTTCGGCAGTGATCTCCACCTCCTGCAATTCCTGTCGTGCCCGTTCGATCCGGATATTCCCGAGATCGACATACGATTTCTGGGGAACGATCCGGATATCGTTCAGAATCTGTTTATCGTATCCGATGAACTTGACTTCAATATAATATCGGCCATAAGGTATTTTTTCAATCGTAAAACTGCCGTCTTCAGAAGCGATGGTTCCTGTCACCATCGAAGAATCCCGCAAACTGTATATCACGATATTGGCAAAGGGGAGGGGCTCATCAGCGCTTTGATCATAAACTTTTCCTGTAACTACGCCGACCGGTTCAGGATTTTGCCCGGATGCCATTTGGCCCGAAGGTTGTGCGCTAAGGCTGGTTAGTATAATCCAATAACCGGATATAATCGTCAGAAATCTCTTCATTGATGTGGTGTTTGTTTAAGAATCGAATCCGGGTAACCTTAAAGGTAATCAGATAACCGGGAAATTAATAAAGATAAGGCAGATTTCAGGAGCGACCGGACCCGAAACCGGGTCTCTGAGATCGCATCCTGTCAAACATTACTTTCTGATCATCGGTGAGCAATTCCCTGATCCTTGCATCGGTCCGTATTCTTTCTTTCCGGATCTCCGACCGTATGGATGATATCTCGTCAATAAGCTTATCGGTTTTATCAAGGACAATGTCAGGTTGTGTAACGGCCGTTCTTAGCTGGGCTTCTTTTTCTCTGATCAGGTTATGTTTCTGGAGCGTATTTTTTTCAAATTCAAGGTTCAATTTTCCGATCTTTTCCTTCTGTTCCTCTGTCAGATCGGGAATTGACATATGGCTCCATACCGGCGAGTTTTGGTTTCGCATATGACGCATACCGCGTTGACCCGGATACTGGGCCATGAGCGTGCCTGAGATCATCAAGAATGCAATAAGGGCGAAACCGACTAATGATTTTGAGGTTATTGTTTTCATATACATTGAATTTTAAATTCTTTTCAAATTAGATGAGTTTGAAGATTAAAACTTGCGGCATTTTGAAGGCCCGGCAAAAAAATGAGGCATTTCTCCTGCTTTAGCATGTTTTAGATGCATTGCCCGGGGATTCCTGACCCCTGCCGGTATATGACAAATTGACGCATTTTTTGAAAAATCGGAATTGGCATTTAAATCGCTGAGGGTAATACGAACTATTTTTCTGTTTTAAAACTGACAAAAAATACAATTGTATGGCAGCAAAAATCAAAATTCAACCATTAGAGGACCGGGTTCTGGTAGAACCTGCTTCTGCAGAAGAAAAAACTGTTGGAGGTATTATCATACCCGATACGGCCAAGGAAAAGCCTCAAAAGGGCAAGGTAGTGGCTGTGGGGAAGGGCAAAAAAGACGAGCCCATGACGGTAAAAATTGGCGATGAAGTTCTTTATGGAAAGTATTCAGGCACAGAACTCACGATCGACGGGAAAGATTACGTCATCATGAGGGAATCTGATATTTTCGCCGTTATTTAAGGAAATCGGAATTAAAAAAAAATACTATGGCAAAGGATATAATTTACAGTATTGAATCGAGAAATGCGTTAAAGAAAGGCGTGGATACGCTGGCTAATGCAGTAAAGGTGACATTGGGTCCCAAAGGGAGAAATGTAATTCTGGATAAAAAATTTGGTGCACCCAGGATCACCAAGGATGGAGTTACCGTTGCAAAGGAAATAGAATTGAAGGACCCTGTAGCTAATATGGGGGCCCAGTTGCTGAATGAGGTAGCTACGAAGACGTCCAAGATTGCAGGTGACGGCACAACAACCGCGACGGTACTTGCTCAGGCAATAATTAATGCTGGCCTGAAAAATCTTGCTGCAGGCGCCAATGCCCAGGACCTGAGAAGAGGCATTGATAAGGCAGTTGAGGCCGTTGTTGAGGAATTAAAGAAGTTGAGCCATAAGGTGGGGAACAATAACGACAAGATCAAACAGGTGGCCACCATTTCGGCAAATAATGATGAAGCTATCGGCGCCCTGATCGCCGAGGCCATGGAAAAAGTTAAAAACGAAGGGGTAATCACGGTTGAGGAAGCCAAAAGCATCGAGACCACTGTTGACATCGTTGAGGGCATGCAGTTCGACAGGGGCTACCTTTCAGCCTATTTCGTGACAAACACGGAGAAAATGGTTACGGAATTGGAGAATCCCTACATACTTCTTTATGATAAGAAGATCTCGGGGATGAAAGATATCCTTCCGCTTCTTGAAAAAATTGCAGAAGGCGGCAAATCACTCCTGATCATCGCCGAAGACCTGGAAGGCGAAGCTCTTTCAACCCTGGTCGTGAACAAGCTGAGGGGAGCCTTGAAGGTTGCGGCGGTGAAAGCCCCCGGTTTCGGCGACAGGCGTAAAGCCATGCTCGATGATATCGCGGTACTTACCGGCGGTTCGGTCATTGCCGAAGAAAAAGGGCTCAAGCTTGAAAATGTAAAATTACAGGACCTTGGACGTTGTGAGAAGGTGACCATCGATAAGGATAATACCACCATCATCAATGGTTCAGGCAAGAAAGCTGAGATTCAGGGAAGGATTGGGCAGATCAAAAAACAGATCGAAACCACAACCTCCGATTATGACCGTGAAAAACTCCAGGAAAGACTGGCCAAACTTTCCGGCGGGGTGGCTGTGCTTTATGTCGGTGCAAGCTCGGAAGTTGAAATGAAAGAGAAAAAGGACCGTGTGGATGATGCGGTTCATGCAACCAGGGCCGCCATTGAAGAAGGATTCCTTCCCGGCGGTGGAGTTTCATTTATCAGGGCAATAAAAGCTCTCGACAAAGTAAAAACCGATAATGAAGACCAGAAGATCGGAGTGGATATTATCCGGAAAGCCCTTGAATCACCCTTACGCCAGATTGCCGTAAATGCAGGTCACGATGGTTCCGTGGTACTGCAAAGGGTCATGGAAGGAAAGGATGATTTCGGTTTTAACGCCGCTACAGAGGAATATGAAAATCTTGTTACCTCCGGTGTGATCGATCCCACCAAGGTGGCAAGGATTGCGCTTGAAAATGCTGCATCGGTAGCCGGTATGCTCCTGATCACCGATTGTGTGATCTATGAGAAACCTGAAAAGAAGAAAGAGGCTCCGGCCCCTCCCATGCATGATGATATGTATTGATTTCCTGCATCATCCGGTGGCCTCAAAGTCACCGGATGTTTTTTTTAATGCTTTCCCTGTCCTGACCAGCTTACCGATCTTCAGTTCCATTCTCTGGTAATGGCTCCCTTTCCAGTATATCTTTCCGCAGGAGTTGCACTGGTAGTACTCGTTAAAGATGGCACGCGTTCGGGAAGGAAGCCTGGCAGTAACCGTTTTTCTTCCGGCCTTTTTAATAAGCCCGTTGCATAGCATGCATCGGAAAAAGGGCTTAATTTTATCGAAGAGGTCAAATCTCCTGAATACTTCAATTAATTGCTTTTCTGGATCCTGGTCCCGGACCCAATAACCCCGTTTTAAATTCTTTCTTTTCAGTAACTCGACATCCCGAGTAAGAACAATTCTATTCATTCGCGAGGCCATATCCGCAAGCTCCCTGTCCGTCGTTCCGTGAAAAAGTTGCGTGTCGATTCCGCACATCCTCATCAGCTTTGCGAGCTTTCCCAGATGTTCATCGAGGAGGAACAGAGGCCTGGCGGGAAGCTGCGGGAGGAGTGTAAGTGTTGGAGGTGATTTGAAAGAGTGATTTCGCGGAAAAATTTCGATACGGTCGCCGTCTCCGGGCTTATAACTAAAGCTTACACAGCGCCCATTTACCCGGATAACATTCACCTCCGCGTGTGGAATACCTTCCGATTCAAGGACATCCTTAACTGTTTGATGGTTTGAGACTGGTTTTCTGCCGGCCTTCTTCCTTTTTTTTATCGGGAGGAAATCGTTGAGGTTTCCGTAAAATCTGATTTTAATAAAAAAATCTGGCATTTTGCCGTGGTTTGGAATGAATTCCGGTTATTCCGGAGAACTTGGGTATCTCGATGAATTTTGGGATAATTAATTATTTCCTTATTCGAGTTTTTCCAGCTCGTAATTGATCGTCGGCTCAGGCATCATTTCCGGTTTCCCTTCACCCTTAAGATAATAATTAAACCATTGCATCGTCCTGATACCGAAGTCGAGCTGGGCCTGGTTATTCCGGTTCCCATGACCTTCGCCCGGGTACCAGACAAGCCTGACGGGAGCCTTACCAAACAGTTTCAGTTGACGGTAAAGCTCCAATGACTGGCTTGGATGCACTCTCGAGTCCTCCATTCCATGAAGGATTAACGTTGCTGTTTTATTATTTGATGAATATTTAACCGGGCTGCGATCATAAAATAATTCAGGATTATCGTTTGGCCATGATTTCCAATGAACATAATACTCTTCCCATGGAATATCCGTAAGGTTTGTTTTGGATAACTGATTTGAGATGCCGACAAACACTACGGCAGCTGCGAAGTGATCCGAAAATTTGGTAGCGCCCAATGCCGATAAATACCCGCCATAGGAACCGCCCCCAATCCCGGCTTTTTTCTTATCGATGATGCCCTGCCTTGCAAGAAATTCCACGCCGTCCAACACATCCAGGAATTCCTCATCGCCGAGATCAGTTTGATCCATTTTAGAAAAGATCACACCTCTGCCGGAGCTGGACCGGTAATTGGGCATAAAAATCGCATATCCCTGGCCGGCAGCTATCTGACCCCAGTTTGAGTAACTGGCATTCCAGCCGTTCTTAACGCAGGATTCCGGTCCGCCATGGATATAACAAATCAATGGAAGGTTTTCAGGCTTGATATTTCTTTCCGATGGATAGATCAGTACACCCTCAATCCTGATTCCGTCGCGGGCCGGATAAACGATTTTTTCCTGCCTTCCCAGAGTTCTATCAATCAGCCATGGATTGCTGTTTGTCAAACGCCGAAGCTTCGTGCTTCC
>DATDPY010000226.1:0-2078 GCA_035292565.1 Cyclobacteriaceae bacterium
GATCAGCTTACTCCTGGAGGGTAACGGCACTTCAGGAACTGACAATACGATTGATCTTTTATTCTTTAATATGGATTCGACTTTAATTACGTGTCCGCTAACAACCTTCGAGCTCGCGCTCCGGTTTTCTGTTATATTTCCGCCGGAATGGTCAGGGTACAAAAAACAAACCGAATGAAGGGTAGGGGTATTCTTCATTACCGAAACGTATTTCGTGTTCATACCCGTAGTTTTCATGAGTTCAATCAGCTCTTTTCCGTCAGAATCATCACCGACAGCGCCGATGGGATATACCCTTGTACTGAGCCCCAGTTCCCGTATCAGCACCGAAACATAATGGAGTACAATATGCAGCTTGCAGAAATCTCTTGAAGGGAGCAAATGCCCGGGCCTGCTTTCATTCCTTCCGAGCTCATGGTCGCCTTCAAGACGATATACCCGGCCGGTCCCGATCCCCCCGGTTCCCACAACTGCACGAAATTGATTTTTGATTTTTATGCCCAATAATTTTTGTAGTCTATTTAAAGTATTTCCAGTCCCTATCTGAGATCATGATATCCTGAATCACCGAAAAAATCCCAATCCGGGTTATCACCGATCGGATGTCTTGCTGTTTCTTCCGTTGCTGTGATGATTGCATCCGGATGTTCCTGCAACAGCGTCATGGGATATTCTGCCGTTGGAGGGGAAAAAAGCGCAACCCGAAGGGCTGTTTGTTTCCAGGCTCCGGTATCGCTGTACACCCTGATTTTTTTGGCCGATAAACATTGCCTGATCCCCAGGGTTACGGACATTGGCGGTACGAACTGGTAAGCAGAGCCGAAACTGCGTTGTCCAAGTGCAATTATCGTATCCAGGTTATTTTCCTGAACCCGGGTTGTGGAATTCTTTAATTCTTCCAGGGAAATTTCGCTGAAAGGGTGTCGCCTGGCCTGGTTGTAGGCTATGTGGCCATCCTGGCCCCAGCCGCCAAGTGTTATGTCAACGGGAGCTTTATCAATTTCAGTATTAATCTCCAGGATATTTTGAGGCGTGAGAAAGAATCGCTGTTTTTCAGGAACCGACAATTCTTGTGAAATGCCGCCGTAAAAATATTTCTCCATGAATGTTCGAAAGTTGTATGGATGGGCTTTTGGCAGCAGCCTGCCCTGCCAGTCGAGACATTCATCCATATGAAACACAAACAGGTTTTTAAGACTTACTTTCTCCGCATTGATGATCCGGGTAAACGGTTCATACCATGATTTCGGTCCGCATGGAATAATTGCCCGTGTGGATTCACGGTTCAGATTATTTTTCCGTAATTCGTCAATGAATTCGCGGGCCATTAATTCCCCCATTTTTGCGGAATCCTTTACAACCCTGAACGGTACGCGAAGTTCCGGATGGTTCGGGAGTTTTCCAGAAGGAATGGAACACCAATGATAAAGCTCCGTTTTAGAAATCTGATGACTCATGTTTCCTGATGAAGGTATATAAATTTAAAGAAGTAAATCGGCATAACCATCTGTCTGGCGCAGGAAAAAATACCGGTGCAATATAAATTATTTATAAATGCAATTAATTTAAAATTAGGTTTTAAATTGTAAAATAAGTTGACAACCATGGTGTTGTCCCCGAACTTAAAACTTTTTATAAAAAGAAAAATGAAAACAATATTTGTTATTCCATTTATTATTCTTTTCGGTATTTCAGGAGTTACCGCACACCGGTTTCCGTATCCTGATCAGGAAGCCGGGGGAAAGGATGAAAACAGCATCATCTGGTTTGACCCACGAAATGAGCCCTTCGATCTTGTTGGATTTGAATGGATCAAGGCCGATCAAGTTTACAGAAGGCTTCCTTTAAAACCTGATTGGGAAATACGGAAGGAAGTTGATAACCTCGCGAATAATACGGCCGGTGGACAGATCAGATTTCGTACCGACAGCAAAAAAATTTTACTGAGGGTTGAGCTCATGCACCGGCCGGGCTCGCTCTATCATATGCCGGCCACAGGTGTCAGCGGCTTTGATCTGTACATTCAGGACGGGACGGAGCAGCGATATGTAAGAACGGTAAGATTCTCACTTGATACG
>DATDPY010000227.1:0-6804 GCA_035292565.1 Cyclobacteriaceae bacterium
GCGGGAGGATCAAAAAAGCCGCAGATCTCGTTACCCGCGGGCCATTTATGCTAACCTATGGTGACGGGGTTTCCGATGTCAATTTAAAGAAACTGGAAAGTTTTCACAGGAAACGTAAAAAAATCGTGACCATGACTTCCGTCCAGCCTGAGGGCCGCTTCGGGGCTATTAAGATCAATAAAAACAATAAGGTGGATTCGTTCACGGAAAAACCGAAGGGCGACGGCAGCTGGGTGAATGGCGGCTTCTTCGTTTGCGAGCCCGGAGTCTTCGATTATATTGACGGGGACAATTCTATATTCGAAAATGAGCCTCTGGAAAAACTGGCCAGCGACGGGCAGCTTTATACCTACAGGCATACAGGATTCTGGCAATGCATGGATTCATTACGCGATAAAAGAGTATTGAATGAAATGTGGGATTCAGGAAAACCGCAATGGAAGATATGGAGTTGAAAAAATTTTTCGGTGGTATTTATCATGGGAAAAAAGTCGTAGTGACCGGAAATACCGGGTTTAAGGGTTCGTGGCTTTCATTCTGGCTAACTCAACTGGGGGCGAAGGTTACGGGAATAGCGAAGGACATCCCAACAGAGCCCTCAAATTACAAGATCCTGCGATTGAACAAAATGATCAGGCAAGAATTCCTGGATATCAGGGACCTTGATAAGCTGTCGGGGAAAATCAAGGCAATTCGTCCCGATTTTATATTTCATCTCGCCGCCCAGGCTATTGTATCGAGGTCCTATACTGATCCTCCGGAAACTTTTTCAACAAATCTCCTGGGAACTGTAAATGTGCTCGAATGCATGAGAAGGCTGAAGAAATCTTGCGTCGGAGTCATCATAACGAGCGATAAATGTTACGACAACCAGGAGTGGGACTGGGGTTACAGGGAAAATGACCGGATGGGAGGGAAGGATCCATATAGCTCATCCAAGGGGGCCGCTGAACTAGCATTTTACAGTTATTATCATTCGTTTTTCAAGGGCCAGTCTGCCGTGAGGGTAGCATCGGCAAGGGCTGGAAATGTGATCGGCGGCGGAGATTGGGCTGTAGACCGGATTGTCCCGGACTGCATGCGGTCCTGGTCGGCAGAAGAAAAAGTCAGGATCCGTAACCCTCAAGCCACAAGGCCCTGGCAGCATGTGCTTGAGCCCCTGAGCGGCTACCTGCTCCTCGGCATGAAATTGGCGGGGGATCCGTTACTGAATGGTGAATCATTTAATTTCGGCCCAAGACCGGAAAATAATTTTACCGTATTTGATCTGATCTCAGGCTTGAGTCATTATTGGAAGAGCGGACATAAAAATTATGCGATTACCCGAAATGGCACGTTTCATGAAGCGGGATTATTAAAACTGAATTGTGATAAATCCCATCAGCTTCTCAAGTGGGAATCCGTGCTCGAATTTCAGGATATATTGAAATTCACCGCAGAGTGGTATAAGGATTTTTATCTCACCAGGAATTCAGATTTGAACGGCAAAACTTCATCCCAGATCATCGAATACTGCAAAAAGGCTTCTGATAAAAAATTACTATGGACTTCCGGGAAATAAAAGATGTTTTAGTTTCGTTCCCCGGTGTAATCGACACGCCGAAGGGAGAAGTAATGAAGATCATGAAAAAAAGCGACCCGGAATTCGTGAATTTTGGCGAAGCATATTTCTCAGTTGTCAGGAAGGGCATGATCAAAGGATTAAAACGCCATTCAAGAATGACATGCAACCTGGTCGTACCCGCAGGGAGCGTTACATTTCTGTTATTCGATGACAGAAAAGGTTCGGGGACTTTTGGATTTGTTCAACGTGTAAATTTATCCAGATCGCAATATAAAAAGTTGACCATTCCCCCGGGCGTGATTTATGGCTTTATCGGCGAAGAGGAAAATAACATCATTTTGAATATCGCTGATATTGAGCACGATCCTGACGAATCTCAGAATCTGCCGGTAGATTCCGGGATATTTCCGGGTGATTTATGGAAAAGCTGAAATCTGTTCTGATCACAGGTGGTTTCGGTAACCTGGGCAGTTGGCTCGTGGATTTTTTATCTGGTAAGGGATTTAAGGTTTATGTGCTTTCCAGGTCGGAGAAGTCTTTTTTGAGCAGGGAAAAATACATTCCCATTATATGCGACCTCGAAGACGAGGTGGGGATTAAAAGAGGATTAAGCGGGATATCCCTGAATTACGTAATCCATGCTGGGAGCATGAACGATCCTTTTATTCCCTCATATCACAAAAAATCATTGCTTGTGAATTCCCTGGGTACCAGGAATTTATTGCAGGGTATTTCTGATCATAAAATCGCGCATCTCATTTATTTATCAACATATCATGTCTATGGAAAAAATGAAGGTATCGTAACCGAAGCAGATGGAATGAATCCCCAAAACGATTATGCAATCACACATAGCTTTGGAGAAGAATATGTCAGAATGTTTCACAGGCAGATTCAATTACCATATACAATTTTAAGACTTTCGAACAGTTATGGCTGCCCAATGGATGTGAACACTTCCAAATGGTACCTGGTTCTGAATGACTTTTCAAGAATGGCATGTACGGGTAAAAAAATAATATTGAAAACCAATGGTAAACCCAAAAGGGATTTCATCTGGATGGGAACCGTTTGCCGGATCATTCAATCATTGCTTAAATTGCCTGAATCCCCAAACGACGTATTTAATTTATCAGGCGGACAAACTTACAACATTTTTGAAATTGCCGTGAAAGTGAGCAGGGCATGGAAGGAATATTCCGGAGTGGAGGTTCCCATAATATTAAATGAGGATGATCATTCTCCTGAGAGCGAATTGACAATAAGCCCGGATAAATTAAAAAAAATAATCCAGTTCCGGGATGAGGATAAATTTTCAGAGGAGGCAAAAAAAATATTCGATCTGCTTGCAAAATGATTTATAATTCAATTTCCGAGATCCCTGTATTAATCATTGCCTATAAAAGATATGATACCGTCGTCAGGGTCTTAAATGCAGTCGAAAAAGTACAACCGCGAAATCTTTATGTAGCATTCAATGCACCGGACCCGGGACGAAAAGGTGATCAGGGGAAATGTGACAGGGTGAGAAAATTATTTGAACAGATCGGGTGGCCATGTAGTGTAGTTAAATTAGTACGCCAGGAACACCTATCAGCCAGAGACTCGATTACAGGAGCTATTTCATGGTTCTTTTCAATGGTAGAATCTGGTATTATACTTGAGGATGATTGCGTTCCGGGGATGAACTTTTTTTACTTTTGCCTTACCACGTTGAATAAATACAAAGATGATGAAAAAGTAATGCATATCAGCGGCAATAATTTCCTCGGAATGGATCGAAAACCCGGTGAATCATATTATTTTTCAAATTATTGCCATATATGGGGATGGGCGGGCTGGAAAAGGGCATGGAATGCTTATGATCCGGGAATTACTCTCATGAAGGCCCGGGATTTCGAAAAAGCCATTATCCCGCATCTTGGAAGAAGCATGGATAATAAATACTGGCTTGATATATTCAGGTACTTGAAATCAGGAAATGCAGATACCTGGGATACACAATGGTTATTCAGCATTTGGAAGAACAAAGGATTTTCGATAACTCCGGCATCTAATCTGGTGGAAAATATCGGATTTGGGAAGGATGCAACCAATACGATTCTGAAGACTAAAACACCATTGCCTGAAAAGTTGGATGATGAAAATGCCCAAATAACGCATCCGCATAACCGGGAAATTAATGAACAGGCGGATGTGATGACTTCCGACCGCTTATATAGGATTAAAAACAGGATGAGAACATTTAATCTGAAAATTAAAATTTCACGTCATTTGCCGGTTGCTTTTAAAAGTAAGATTAAATCCTTACTGGCATTTTTAGACTGATCCATGCTGTCCTTCGAAGAGAATGTATATGTGCTTTCAATGCTGGTAATTTCAGTAACCATACTGGTTAAAAATTACCGTCAGAGGAATCCATTGGAATTCTGGTCACCGCTTACTGTGATCTCGCTGATTTATTTTTATTATGTCCTCGTCGGCCCGCTTCTGGCAATCCGCAATAATGAAACCTATTTTAGATTTATCGATCACCGGGAGTATGTCGTTTATGCATGGCGAATCTCCTTTATCGGTCTTATCGGTATTATTAGCGGCTTTACACTGGGCAGGAAAAAAACCATATACAACCATGTGGAAAGTGAAATTCATTCGGAGAAAGATAATGTAAAAAAAAATGGATTCAGGTTGTTCCTGATCGGCTTACTCGGACTGACAATTTTTTCAGGCTTAGGAGGGGTAATTAATAAAGTATCTTTCTGGGATATAAATGCATTTGCCAGACCGGGATATGAAGGTGCATTCAGGAATTATTTTCTTCATGCGATCGATTTTTTTATCCCGGCCATTGTTATTTTATTCATCTATGTAATCAAACGCAAATTTTCCGTTTTTTGGTTTTTGGTTTTTTTATTTTTGGCTTTAGCCGTATATACTAAGGAAGGGTTTAGATGGAGGTATGTTGTGTTGGGATTAAGTTTGATGATTACCTATTATTGTGTCGTTCATAAAAAGCCCGGATTAATTCTTATCACTGTAATTATCATTTCCGGTATTGCGTTCATGGGTTTTTTAGGACTTACCCGTAATTATGGCAGGGGACTTGATTTAACCAGCATAACCGGAAAATCAAATACCGAAATATTTCTTGAAGGATTCGGTGAGTCTTCGATATTCATGACTACTGGATTGCTGGTTAAAGATGTTCCTGAATTATTCGATCATATCAATTTTGATCCGTTGATTCAGACGATTGCCATGCCGGTGCCGCGTATGATCTGGCCAGGTAAACCATCAGGCGATTATATTGAAATTTACGAGAATCTATATGGATCGAAACAGTTCGGGTATGGGACTGCGGTTATTAATTTTGGAGAATACTATCTGTCGTTCGGATATATTGGTGTTTTTGTCGGTGGTTTTTTAATCGGATTTTTTTACAGGAAGATTTGGGACTGGTTTCGTAGGCGCCCGAATGATGAGGCGGCGATTGCATTTTATGCAATAGCGATCAGCTATTTATATGTTATTATTTCCAGAGGCTACCTGCCCCAGGTAACCATGCTTTTCTTTTTTGCTGTTTTTCCTGCTTACATCATATATTGGCTGAATAGAAACAGGTCAACCGCGGAATCTTCTCCAACATTCAGATAATTCAATTATTGAAAGGGAAAATTATCCATCTCGTCTCCGACATTTCCCGCGTTAACTTCGGCGTCTGGAATGTCGTCATTTCGGTTTTCCCTTTCCTGGAGGAGATGGGTTATGATCCGGAGATCTGGTTTCCGGATATAGGGGCGGAAATTCCGGATGAGATTAGATATTATAAATACAGGATAATATCCAGAGAAGTAGAAAGAAGTCTGAGGTCAGAAGTCAGAAGTCAGAACCTGCTCGTTAATCGACGGGATGCTGGTTCTGGACCAGAATCATCAGACCTCGGACATCGGACATCTGACGGCGGTAGTCAGAGGTCAGAGCATATCGTTAATCGACGGGATGCTGGTTCTGGAACGGAATCTTCAGACATCGGTGGTCAGAAGTCAGCGGTCGGAAGTCAGAGGTCGGAGCATTTCGTTAATCGACGGGATGCTGATTCCGGACGAGAATCATCAGACATCGGTGGTCAGAGGTTAGCGGTCGGAAGTCAGAGGTCGGAGCATATCGTTAATCGACGGGATGCTGATTCCGGACCAGAATCTTCAGACCTCAGACATCCGATATCTGACGTCGAGCGCTGGCCAAAGGGAGTCGTTGTCAGTCACGGCTGCTGGGGCTGGGCAACCAAGATGGGTTTTGAAATGCAGAAAGCAGGGTTCAAGTGGGTAGGTGTTCCCCACGGCATGCTTGAGCCCTGGAGCATGCGGCAAAAATGGCTGAAAAAACAATTATACTTTCTACTGGTCGAATACCCGATGCTGAAGAAAGCCGATGCCATCGTCGCAGTCGGCAGGCCGGAATTTGAAAATCTGCGAAAATTATTTAAGAACGTACATCATATTCCGAATGGGATTGAGCCGTTTAAGGGCTCATTGATTCAGCGATTCAATGCTCCCCTGCAGGCTGGCCCGTCGCTAAAAATGTCCACCGGACATTTTCTTAACGCTCCGTCCGGTTCAACGGTTCAGGAATTCAAAAGTCCCCAGGTTAAACCAACTGAAGGTCAAAGGATCGATGAGTCAATGAGTCAACGGGAGAGAGATGCCTATCAGCAACAATCCGATAAACAAATAAACAAATCAACGAATAAACTTACATTCCTCTTCCTCGGCCGGTTACATCATAAAAAAGGAGTAGTTCCTCTCATCAAGGCATGGCTGTCCTCCTCACTGAACAACGACTCCCGTTTCCAACTGATAGTTGCGGGGCCGGATGATGGGGAGTTGGTTAAGATTAAGCGGCTTATTGGGGAAAACAGGCCGAAGTCAGAAGATCCGTTTCAACGACGGGATTTCGTACCCCATCAGGATGATCGGACCTCAGATCTCGGACCTCCGACCTCGAACATTTTATTAAAAGGTCCTGTATATGGTTCCGAAAAAGAAAAGCTTTTGTTGTCCGCCACTTACTTCCTGCTCCCCAGCCAGAGTGAAGGATTTCCGACGAGTATTCTGGAGGCGATGACGCTTGGATGTATTCCGGTTTTCAGCGAGGGTTGTAATTTTCCGGAAGCGCTGGAGGCTGGTTTGGGTGTGTGTGTGGGTGTGCGTGTGGCGGAAATCATAAAGACGCTTGAAGAA
>DATDPY010000228.1:0-6459 GCA_035292565.1 Cyclobacteriaceae bacterium
GTGATGGAACGCATCAGGTGCTGGTTAGTTCCCATCCTTCCGGTAACACCATTGAGTATGATGCCGAGCTTACCGATATTAGGCATTATTCAATTTTGTATTTATAAAATGATTCAATTATATCCGATAAAAATTTATCCAGGTCCGATGCCCAGTATTCGTTCGAGAAGATTTCAACTTCATATTTTCCAAGAAAACCCGCCTTTTTCACCCAGTCGATAATTTGCTGTATATTGATTATGCCTCTGCCCATCAGTTCCCGGTCGTTGAGGACATCTCTGGTCGGAACCCTCCAGTCACAGATATGAAATGCAAACAATTTGCCCCTTTTTCCACAACGGAAAATTTCTTTTTCCAGTTCCGGGTCCCACCAGACATGGTATACATCTACTGCTACGCCCAACCATAGAGAGTCGAATTTCTCTGCCAGATCATTGGCGGTTTTTATCGTATTAATCGCCGAACGGATATCAGAATAAACGGGGTGTAGTGGCTCAATTGCAAGCTTGACTCCATTTTTCTCCGCATGTGGAAGGACGGCCTCGATTCCTTTCAGGATCTGGAACCTGGATACTTCCAGGGTCTGTCCCGGCGTAGCGCCGCAGACCAATACCAGCAGACCAGCACCGATGGCTGCAGCTTCTTCGATCATCCCTATATTTTTTCTGATCGCTTTTTCCCTCGATAAGTTGTCCAATCCCGTGAAGAACCCTCCCCTTACAAGAGAAACTACATCCAACCCGGAATCCTTAAGCAACCGTCCGGCTTCGTTAAGTGAATACCCGTCGAGATAATTTTCCCAGACAGATATTCCCCCAATTGATGCTTTCTTATATTTATATATTGCCTGGTCAAGCTTCCAGGGCTTGGTAGTTATCGTATGAATACAGAGCCGCGACAAGTGACCCTCGGCATTTTTACTCATCGGACGCAATTATAATAAGTATAGTATGGGCCATGCTTGATCAGCTTTTCAACATAGATAGCCAGTTCCCTTGCATGATAATCGCCCCACATGCTTGATTCTCCATAAGCTGCCTTGTCCTTTTCAGGCTTATAATCCCACCCGTTAGGCTGGTGGTAGATGGAATGAAGGATTAATCCCTGGTGATCGGGCTCTTCAGACAAGTATGGTTCGGACAATAGCCGGTTAAATACGGTTAATCCTGCCTTGAAATATTTCTCCGGATCTCCGTATTGCTGATGTGTCCGGAGATAATTCCCGAAACGCATCAACCCCTGGGCCGCGATTAACGCCGCAGAACTGTCAACCGGTTCAAAATTATTAAATGGATCTGCCGGCATAGAAAGATAATCCTTTATTTTATATAACATCGGGGCCCCCGTGTCCCAGTAAGGTATGCCATCGGCTGGGGTATTATCGATGTAAAAATCACAGGTGGCTTTCACCGCCCTGATGATGATATGCAGCATGTCATTTTTTATCTCAGAATTTTTTAATTCCAGGTCATGTAATTGTTCGACGAATTCAAGTTCTTCGGCAAAGCCCAGCATTGCCCAGGCAAGCCCTCTGGTCCATGTTGTTCTTCCCGAAAAGCCCTGCTGTGACGATGGGCTCCGGAAAGCACCATTCTTAACGTTAAAAATACATTCATGTGCCGTTCTTCCGGGAATATCATATTGATCACGTCCTTCTCCGTAATATACCGAATACTTCGCTGTTGTTCGGATATGATCAAAGGCCCGGTCCATCAGTTTTATTTTTATGTCATCCTCCCCTAATAATTCCTGCCCTAAAAGATGACTGATCATAAGTATACGGACTGATCTTATGGTGTCGATGAATAAAGAATGAGGGCCATTAAATGAATATATAAATCCACCATCGCTCAACTGGGTCCATCGGGAGGCCTGTACCGCCCCGGAAACTTTAAGGGCAAGTTCGTAATATTTTCTTTCCCATTGATCTTCATCCATAAGGCCTTCTTTCATCAGTCTCAAAAGATTCCCGTAAGAACTGATATTGTTGAAACCGTGATCATGCACTCCCATATGAGTCAGGTGGCCTGACATTTTCCGGATGGTTCCGTTTTTACCGATCTCAAGGAATTCCTTTGCACCGGTAGCTTCGTAATTTAAAATCGCCGATCCATACTGGAATCCCTGGGTCCATTCCGTCCATCCTCTGGTAGAGTAATTTCCTTTAGCCGTATAGACTGGCGATCCCGACGACCCGTCAAATTTTTTTTCAATATTCAGTATTTTTTCTCCCGAAAGTTCCCAGAACCGTACCAGTTGTTTGCCGAGACCTTCCGGCGTCAGATTATAATTGATCTGGATCATATGGTAAAAAATTCCTTAATTATCTGAAGTCAAAATATAATTCGATTTCAATATATGGATTTCTACTTCTATACAAATTTAGCTGCGACTGCGGGCCCAGGTTTTGGGGCGGATTAAATTTGGTCCCGATCGGCGCGATTCCGTGGAGAAATGATAAGCTGCCTTCAGGAAAAGTCATTTTAGCATTCATTGGGCCGCCTGCCGGCTCTTCAGGGCTGAATAATCTCATGAACAGATGATCGGATGTGGTAAATATGCTGAAATCTTTTTCCCCGTTCATCAATTTCATCCAATAAAAATCGGAATGATAACCCTTGAACTCAGGATAGTCGAATGTCTCTCCCGTAACTGTATTGTTATATTTCTTTTGCCATAAGCCCATCGTTGTCCCCTTCATCCTGTTTTTCCAAACCCGGTACGGCCCCTCCCCGATCCATGATACGCCGGTTACCAGGTTTTCAGGGTAATCGAAGTTGATACCATAAAACTCCTGCTTGTTCCCCGGATTGTACCTGAAATTCAATTTAACAAGACCGTCTCCCATCATGGTCCACCGGATAAGTTTTACATTTTCGTTTGATGTTGCCTCAAACACGGTATTCCCGCCTTCGGAATAAAACCTGTTCTCCGAAATTTCCACCCAACCACCGGCATACGCCGGGCCGTTCGTAATAGAAATTCCTTTCCCTCCAACAGCCACACATTTCAATCTGCCGGTTGATTTTTCAATGCCTATCATTACCTGCCCCCCCTTCATAACCACTAATTCACCCTCATCGCTAAGCGAAGCCTTATCATTTCCTCCTTGTATTAAAAGACGGGAATGGAACGCACGGGGATCGACGATAACCCTGCTCCATGTAATCACCTCCCTTTTTTTTGGATCTGTTACGGTTATATACAGGCAATCGGAATTTTCCCAACCCGGGGGCAGGTGCAGCTTCAATTTACCTTTCAGCCCGGGTCCGAGGTGAGGTGATTCAATATCGCCGGTAAACAATACTCTTTCCTCAAAATCACCATCCTTTAAAGGCTCAAATCGAATGAAGTTATAACTGAATCTGCATTGATCCAGGTCGGTAAAATCATACCTGTTCTCGATGTTCAGCATTCCGTCAAAGTTCCGGGTAATGATCCGGTCCTCGAAAAAAACTGGCGACCATATCTCCCGGATGGCGTAATAACTTCCTTCCTTCTCGCGATAAGGCCCGAGTATTCCATCCGGGGCGTGATTTCCGTCGCTGTCAAGTTCGCCTCCCCTGTCGGTGCGGACAACCGATTCATCGGAAAATACCCATAAGAATCCCCCTGCCGACAGGGGTTTTCTTAGCATTAGATTCCAGAAATCGTCGAGTCCGGCACCCAGTCCTCCGTCATATAATCCGTGAAGGAATTCTGTGGGGAAAAAGATCTGGTCGCCATTAAAAAAATCGGAGGTCCCGTAATTATACTCTATGTAATGGTGCGTATCTGTTTTCCTGAAATTCTCCCAGGGATGAATTACCTCCCTTTTTTGCGGATCATATTTCGCGAACTCATCATCAAGGCCGTAGTTCCAGCCTCCTTCATTTCCATTGTCCCAAAGCACTATGCTTGGATGGTTTACATCCCGTATCACCATTTCCCTGATCAATTTCTTTCCGATTGCCGTATCGTAGGCATGCTGCCAGCCTGCCAGTTCATCGAGAACGAAAAGGCCGAGGCTGTCACAGGCTTCAAGGAAATGTTTGTCGGGGGGATAATGCGACATCCGGACCGCGTTCATGTTCATCGATTTCATCAGGTTAACATCGTCGATGCTGAGCTTTTTACTGGTAGTTCTTCCGCTTTCAGGCCAGAACGAATGCCGGCATACTCCTTTGAATCTGATTTTTGTACCGTTTATATATATGCCATCGTGTTCCTTCACCTCAACAGACCGGAATCCTATCCTTTCCCAAACCCGGTGTATTACCTGGCTACCCTCGGATAATATCACCTCCAGCCGGTACAGGGCCGGGAATTCGGGGTTCCAGGATTTTACATCCATGAATTTTTCGGATAAGCTAATTGAAGTTATACCGCGGGGAACCTGAACACTTACCGATTTGCCCTTTAATGTATCGCCATCATACAATTGCATTTCAAGCCTCAGGGATTTACCTGGAACCGACAAAGAAACTCCGCAATTCAAATTGCCATCGAATTGGGCATCAACGGCAATGGATCGAATATGAATTGGTGGTTTCGACTCCAGATATACCGGCCGGAAAATTCCTCCGAAGATCCAGTAATCACATCTTCTTTCAGCGTTATTGACCGACTCATTCGCGGAATGCTTTGATACGGACACTTCCAATAAGTTTTCCTTTCCATAATTCAACAACCTGCTTATATCATACCGGAATTCATAAAAGCCGCCGTGGTGACGTTCACCGGCAGTTATGCCGTTTATTTTAACCTCGGTATCCGTCATCACGCCTTCGAATACAATATCCACTGATGACCCTTTCCATTCAGAAGGTACCCTAAACCGGTGACGATACTGACCCTGTTCTTTAGCCCTTGCCTCTTCAGGATCATTTCCATAATTATACGTTCCGAATCCCTGCAGTTCCCAGCAAGAAGGTACCGGTATGCGGGTCCATATACCGCTGTTCCGTCCGCCTGTGCAGAAAAATTCCCAGTCGACCGTACTATCCTTATCCGTACCGGATAAAAAGATCTTTTGTGTGTCCTGGCCGCCAGCCGCTGTTGCAAAAAAAATTCCAAGGAAAAAAATAAGGTAAGCCGGATTGATTTTTTTTCTTCCTGATCTGATCATAAATAAAATTTATTAATAACATCCTGCCCGATAATAACACCCCTTTCCCAACTGATTTTTATTTAAGAAATTTTATTAAAAAAAACTATGAATTTTAGCTTTTTATTGATCAATTAGTTCAACTTTGCGCAAAAATGTAATCATTAGGATATGAACGATAAAACCAACGGACCGAGTTATGATATCCTACTGGAATTTCGTCGGCAAGATTGAAAGGATAGATTCTTTCACAGAAAATTGTTTCATCCGGGTAATCAACCCCACCCTGGAAGAGATAGACTACCTCAAAAACCAGTTTAAAATCCCAGAAGACCTGATCATCGATATCCTCGACCCTGACGAGCGGTCAAGGATGGAAATTGAAAATGACCAGGTGTATATTATCCAGCGTATCCCGATCCAGAGCCAGGTGAACGGGATACCCTACCTCACTATCCCCCAGGGCATTATCCTCACCAATAATGCATTAATATCCATTTGTGCCCGTGAAAATGAGATCTTTTACGAGGTAACCAACAGTGCCCGGAATCGAAGGCTCTTCCTGGATTCCAAGATCAACCTCATGCTTTCCCTCTTCCTTTATACAACCTTCACATTTCATAAATACCTCAAGATCATCAATAACCAGACTTCGGATTTCGAACGCGATCTTGAACGTTCAACACGGAACGAGGAATTGCACAGGCTGCTGAGGATGGAAAAATGCCTGGTCTATTTTACTACTTCCCTCAAGACTAACGAACTCCTGTATCTAAAGCTCCAGAACTCCAAGTTCCTGAAGGAAAATACATACAACGAAGATCTCCTGGATGATGTTCTGATCGAGAACAGGCAGGCTATTGAAATGGCAAATATCTACAGCGATATCCTGAGCGGGATGATGGATGCATTTGCTTCGATTATCTCGAATAACCTGAATATCGTGATCAAACAACTGACCATCGTAACAATCATCCTCATGATCCCGACGCTGATTGCCAGTATCTTCGGGATGAATGTGCCGAACTTCATGGAAAAAAGCCCCTACGCTCTAATCGGGATCCTTCTCGGATCGTTAGTACTTTCAGTGATCGGGGCAATTCTCTTCCGGAATAGAAAGTGGTTGTAGGATCGGGATTAATATTTATGAAATAAGTTACACAGCCTTTGCGGTGCTCTGTGTAACCGATCTTACAAAACTTTAATTTTAATACTCCGGAATCTCACCTCGTTCCCGTGATCCTGCAAAAGAATATGGCCTTGAGGGATATTCCCGAAATTAGGCCAGATCTTGTACTTGCTTCCTGCCACTAATGCATTGAAAATCTGGGTATTTCTCTCGAATTCCACCACCTTGAAATTATTCAGCCATT